>CAITIF010000340.1 GCA_903892365.1 uncultured Pirellula sp.
AGCTGCAAAGCATTGACGATAACAAAGTGCACCCAGGTTTGCGTAGTCATTCCCACCCGCCTTTCGCATGTCGTTCATGAGCTCTTCGTCAAATGCTTTACATCGCGACTCAAGCTCGTTGTAGCGCATGGCTGCAGCTTGCAACAGATCGCTGGCTTCCCAACCATTTCGGCGCCAATAGGGACGTAGGTTTTGTTTCATGTATTGAATCGAATAGAGATCGTCGTAGGCAAGCATCAGCCATCGCGTTGCTCCAGATTCCAACACCGTTCCCAAATCCAACCGTAACTGTTGCTCGTTCCAAACTGGCAACTGATCGTTCGTAACAGCAACATACAAGTATCCCCAATCGATTCTTAAATCGTCTCCGCTACGATTTAAGACTAATTGCGATTTCGATCCGACCGAAACCGCGGAAAGCCCTTGGATCTCGGGAACAGACCGAATGGTTTCTTGGTTCTGCTCATTCACGCAAATCTCGTCACCAGCCTCGAACGTTAACGAAACCTCATGTGATTTTCTATCGGTGCTTTGTACGTAGTAGCTCACGTAAGTTACAGGCCATGAAAGCAATTCAATGCTTTCAGGCAGTGCTGGCGTCATGAAAGTGAGCGTCAATGCAATTCCATCGGATTCGAACTGGTAGACCGTTCGAGTTGGATGAACCGTCACGCTCTTTTGCTCCATGGCAGGTTGATTCGATGGCTCCTTGCCGATCAAGCGAAATGATTTTCCATCGATCAAGATGGAACTCATTAAGCGATGCGGCTTGCCAGTCCAGTGGGTTGTGTCCGCGTCATTCAATCGATCTGCAGGAGACCAGATACTGAAATACGGTTCGCAAGCTACCAACGGTACCGACGGAGCTCGCAATGGGGATTGGCTGTTGGCTCGAGGAGCAAGAAAGATGACGGCTAGAAGTAAAATCAAGTATCTCACGGGTTGACCTTTAAGTTTCGTTATTTGCTCTATTGCGGCACGTAAAAGATGCAGACATCTACGACTGCAGCATGTGGATTCAAATTATGTCTAGATGCTACCCTGATGGCTTGTGGCATCTCGCCAAAAAATGTTAGAATCTTGCCATGAATGCGTCTGATGTCCAATCGCAATTTTTCAAGAAAATAGCTGATCCCGCAGGGATTCGAGCAATTTTTGAGTACTTAATCAATGTTGCTTTTTTTGTAAAAGATCGCCAGGGCAAAATCATAACGGTCAGCTCGTCTGTTTTGAACCGACTTGGAATGACTCTTGAAACGGAATTCGTCGGCAAGACGGACGCAGAGGTTTACTCCGCGGAAATGGCGGAGGCTTTTCGAAAGGATGACGAGAAGGTATTCCAAACCGGCAAACCCCTGGTGAACCGACTCGAAGTTTGGCTCGATGAGAAAGGTCAACCGGATTGGTGTGTCACCACCAAGGTGCCATTGTTCGGTAGCGACGGTAGCGTTGTCGGCTTGATGGGAGTTTCTCGTCGTGACTTGAATCTTTCGGTTCTCGAACCTGAGGACACCCCGACGAAGGCCATTGCTTTTTTGCGGCAAAACATCGATCGAAATGTCTCGACCGAAGAACTAGCGGAGGCAATTGGTGTCTCTCCACGAACACTGAATCGAAAAGTTCAGCAAGCTTTTGGAACGTCCCCTTACGAACTGATACTCCGAATTCGCATTCAAGCGGCTGCAGAATCGCTTTTGAAGTGTGCAGATAGTATCAGCAGCGTCGCGGTCTCTCATGGCTTCTGCGATCAAAGTCATTTTACACAGCACTTTCGCAATCGAATGGGCATGACACCTCGCAAATTTCGCGCTATGCATCAAATGGTCAAAGAGAAGTAAGTGATTGCCTCGCGTGAATTCCGGGATCGTGAATTCCGGGATACTGGGGGAGATTCGATGAAACGCCGAATCGCTTATTTGCTGTTGGCCATCGTTACGATGCTTGTCGGCTTAGCATCGCGTCGATACCGGCCGCATCTACCCTCGTTCATCGGTGAATACAGTGGCGATGTTTTGTGGGCCTTGATGTTGTTTTTGATCGTGAGCTTTCTCCTGGCTAGCCGCCCTCTTTTTCAACGCTGCGTCGTCTCGTTGGTCCTTGCGTTGGCGGTCGAGCTGAGTCAGCTTTACCACGCACCCTGGATCGATGGCATCCGAAGCACGACATTGGGTGGGCTGGTTCTCGGTTTTGGGATCCTGTGGAGCGATCTTGTTTGCTATTTTGTTGGCATCTCAGCCGGCGCATTCATGGAGCGAACCGTGCAGCGAAAACGTGAAAAGAAAGAAACCCAATCAACTCGCTAAGAATCGCACCGCAGATGCAACGCCAAGGGTTACCTCCGTCATCCTTTGGTAGTCCAACGTATCTGGCGTGTCGGTGGAGCGATGGTAATTGGGGTTCCTTAGGAAACTGGTGTCGGTCAACATCAAGGCCGGATAACTTTGGTCCCAAAAAGAGCTGTTATCACTCAGCCGAATCTCCCTGACCTTCTCGGGAAGGCAGATAGAAAAGAGTGGCATGGATCGAGCGCCACGTTTGAAGCCGCGACGAAAGTTCCAACACAATCTCCATGATGTCATATTTCCAACCGCTGCTAAGAAATCACCTCGGTGTGGAAAAAATCGCCGCAACCATTTGGGAATAAGCGGTGGCACTGTCTGTGAATTGTCGTCCGTGCTGTAGTAACCCACCATTTCCAAGCAAAGCATTCCTCGGATCTTATCGCCACGCATACGGGCTTGGCGAGCGTGGTGTTGGCTACCCATCGCATCGACATTGA
>CAITIF010000341.1 GCA_903892365.1 uncultured Pirellula sp.
TGCCGAGTGCGAAGATTGCTTTCGCCCCGTTCCAGGGTCGACAGAATTTTCTCCGATACTTCCGAGGCGATATCCATACGCCCGGACGCCAGGTCCAAGGCTGCCCGAGCTGCTTCGAAGCGTTTCGCAAGAACAGGAGAATCGAAATCCTCTAGATGCAATGCAGGCACGCGCACGGGTGTCTCCGCTACCCATTGAACCTTTAATCGAGGGTCGGTTTCCCAGGCATGCTCCAATTCGATTGGTTCCTGCGCGACGCCCGTGACTGCTACGACAACCCAAACAAGCAATCCCAGTAGCGAATGACAAGCATGCATGGCGGCAGATCTACAATAGGCAACAGTTTCAGTTTGCATAGGTTTAATCCGGACGTGAAAGGAGCCAAGTTCGAATCGCAAGTACCAGCAAACAGAGAACGGAGATCGTGCCGCTTACCCACCAGCTCCAAGGGGTCAATTGATAGTTTTCAAAACCGGGTGCATGAATTTCAGCAAGAGCAGCAGCGGCCGGGTTCAACATCAACGCTCGTTCCACGAAGATCGGCCCAAAAGGCTTCCCTCTAGCCATCCAAATCATGAGTGTACCAGCGAAGAATGCGATCAAGATTGTATAGCTGGTAATCGTCGCGACCGCTGCACTTCGCGCAAATCCGCTAACACAAGCGCTGGTGGATATAACAAACAGAGCGACAAAAAGCAAAGAAATGAGAACATTATTCACTTGACCAACCATCACCGGAACAATGTAGCCCATCACGATATAGCCCGGTAAGGTTGCTAACAACAAAATGAGCATCGTCCAGACCACGCTCCATAGTTTCCCGGTGAGGATTCGGATCGGACCGATCGGGGTTGTACGTAAGATTTGCCAGCCACCGCTTTCCACCTCGCCTGCAATCAAGCTTGCACCGAGACTGGGTCCAAGCAACATCAGCATCCCGACTTGCAACAAAACCATCGCAGCCGCGATCCTTTGGACGCCCCAACTGACCGTACCTGTTGCAGAAACGACCGTTAACGCAAGGGATACGATAATACAACAAGCCACGATACGAAGCAGCCAATGAAGCCGTCCAAACTTCCGAGTCCGAAATTCCTTGACCATGACCGGATTGATCCAAAGCGGAATGCCTGCTTTCCGTTGGTTCGGGTCAATCAAAAATGCGATGCGACGAAGGACGGAATAGGCGGTCCCCTTCGGAGTGACCTTCCCTATGGGCTTCACCCGATCCATCAATATTGGATCCAACTTCAACATGGTCAGGGTTCCGAAAAGAACGGTTACCAACGAAGTGGCAACAAGAAAATCCACCCAACCCCGCGAAAGCCCTAAGTCGGCCACCTGAGATTGCGATTGAGTGATCTCCTGCAATGCCGAAAGAGGAGACAACGCCGTACATGCATTGGCAAGCCAGCCAACGCCACCGCTGAGATTACCAACGATGGCCAACGGGCCCACCGACAAAACCGAAAGAACCAAAACTGCAACGTAAGTCATCCGGAGACTTGCATCGGTCGAATGCGATCGAACGCTAACCCAAAGCCCGACGGCCGAATACTGAATTGCCATCGCCAGCAGGACCAGCAATAAGGGTCCTATATGGCTTCGAAAGGTGATCCCCCCCATGGCGTAGCAGGCCGACAACGCTGGCATGCTGGCAGAGATCATGATCATCGCGAGTATCACGTTGCTCAGCCACTTGCCAACATAAATCTGCCAAGGCCTTAAAGGGGAATTGAGCAGCAATGCCAACGTCCCCTTGCGACGTTCGTTCACCAAAGAAGTTGCAGGGAATGCAGGCACCAGAAACATAACCGCTAACGTAAGCACGTACGCCAGCGGTCGAAAGACTTCCATCGAGCTTTGACTGACCACATCCAACCGCGAATCGCTTGGCCAACGCAATTGAACCAACAAGCAAGTTCCTACCGCGATTGCAAGGATCGTAAGGACCGTTTTGGGGGACCGAAGTCGATCTAGCAATTCCCGTCCAAGGACAGGATTTTTCCAACCTATGCCATCGCTCATGAAGGCACCTTGGTTTGAGCGATGGTCAAGAAAGCGTCTTCCAAATCGCTGGCGACTTCACGGAACTGGGTGATGGGCAAGCCACCCATAATCAGTCGTTTCAGTACGTCGGAAAGATCGGCTTCCGACCTAGCAGTCGGAAAACGAAAAAGTCGTTCAGCCTGACTTGCTTCGATCGGTTCATCCGTCAAAAGCAGTTCTGAAATCGAGCGTTCTGCGGCTGCAAAATCAGCGGCATCGGAAACCTGAATCTCATAACTTCGCCGGGGACAGATGCTTTTCATGACGTCGTCCAACTTACCAAATGCACGCAGTTTCCCCCCCGTCACGATCGCAACCGTGCTACAAATCCGAGCCAGCTCCGGAAGGATATGGCTTGTCACGATCAATGTCTTGCCTTGGTCCGCAAGCCGCAACAGTATCTCTCGCATTTCAATCCGTGCTTTTGGATCCAATCCATTGGCTGGTTCATCAAGGATCATGACTTCGGGGTCATGTAGCAGAGTTCTAGCAATACCGACACGCTGTTGCATTCCATGACTAAGGCTTTCGACAAACTTGTCCTGCATGTACGTAGCATCGGTAATATCCAACACTTCCTCGACTCTTCGCTTTCGTTTCGAAAGCGGAATACCAAACACTGCACCGAAGAAGTCGAGATACTCACGCACGCGCATGTTGTCGTACGATCCAAACTTATCGGGCATGTAACCGACCAATCGCTTGATTCGTTTGCCATCTGCCGAGCAATCCACCCCAGCGATTTTGGCAGACCCAGAGGTGGGCCGGGACAATCCAACGAGGATCTTGATCGTTGTTGTTTTTCCGGCGCCGTTGGGACCGATAAAACCTAAGATCTCCCCGCGATGGACATGAATCGAAAGACCATCCAAGGCAACAAAATCGCCGTAGCGTTTGGTAAGATTCTGTGTTTCAACAACTGGTTCAGAGGATGAATTCATTCGTATTCTCAATCTAGAGGGATAATCATCAATCAAGGATCGATCGCGTTGGTAAGGACGGTCCCGTCCACGTGCACTCGAACGTATTCGATCCCCCAGTTAACAACCTGTTCGAATTCGGCGTTCGCGCCTAACCGCGATGTCACTTCAATTTGAAGATCGATGTATCCAAGATTCGGATCAGGCATTTCTGTCGCTGCAGTTAGTGTTTTGTTCCAAGGAATGGATGGACTTTCGATACTCGCAATTTCAGAAACGACACCTTGGTTCACTCTGGAAAGTATCAACTTTCTTTGGGGAGCGTTTGCCAAGACTTCAATGGCGATCGATGAAAATTGCAGAGGAAGAACTTCGGGGGGCACTTGATACCGAACTCTGGCTATGGCTGCGATGGTCGCATCCTGCTTCCACCGGCCGGTCTTTTGATTGAAAGCCGTGGTTCGCCGCCCTTCTTCGTGCAACGCTTCGGTTGCCATCAGGCTGTATGGGATGTGAACTTTGGTGTTCGCAGCGGGGCGGTGCAAGTGGATTGGCAGTGACACCAAGGCGGTACCGCGTTGAACCAGGTTACGATCCCAAGCCGGACCATTGGTCCACAGGTCCGTAAACCCATAAAGGACTCTTTTTGTACGAGCCTCGGCCCCTAAATTAGTTTCGAAAAGGGAACGATAGATTTCCGCCCGACGCATTTGTTCGTCTGAAATCAAGGTACCAGCAATCCAGCGTTCGCCGCCAGCAATTTGGGACGAATGTGCAGTCCATAAGCGATCTCCTTGTGACCCGCACAGCAGCTGGCTCCCTGGAACGAAGCTAACCACAGGGTCCTGCAAAGGCGAACTCAATGCGAGAGGGGTCTCCAGCAAAAGGCCATTCTCATTGAGGCTCCCTTTGACCATCAGTCCTTGCGTTGCCAGGGAGTATTGATCATTCGCTCGCCAAAGACCGGCTGGCCAATCGCTGTTTCGCCAACTCCATTGCTGAAGATCCTTCCATTCCCAGCGACGCACTCCAACATCCTGTTTTGAAATCGGCTCAATTCTTGACTCTAGCTTGGAGGTCAATTCCATGCGGTTGGTGTCATTGAGGTAAACTGCGGAAACTTCACGAACGTCTGCATTCGAGCCATCGGGCGCTACGTCAATGATCTGCAATCGCCCCCAAGTCTCAGGAATCTCGGTCCGGATCCATTGCGACGCGATCACTAAGGGAAGACAACCCAAAAGGGAAATCAAGGGAACCATCCAACCCAAGCGGTAGGCCGACCCCTTTCGCACTTGGATCATGCCGAACCCACACAGGACCGCGACGAACCCGAGAAGCGACCAGCTAACAATCGACTTGGCAACTACGGGATTCCCGATTTGACGCAAAGGGTAATCGGAATCTCTGAGCGAGTTCGCAGTGGGCTTGCCGGCTCGAGCCTGAAAGAACTGCGATCCAAGTTCCAACGCCCAAGGCTTCAACTCGAAGGCCGTGCGTTTCTCTTCAGGCGTATCTGGCGGTATGAATCTAGGTTGAATCCATGCACGAGGGCTAAGCGTGGTTGCCAGGATCTCACCTCGGCCTACGGGAAACCAAACCGCTAAAGGCCAATTGTCCAATCGATGCGTTACGTTTCCGCCCGCTTGAACGACTCTTTTCATTCGTAAAGGAACCGAGCTGGAAATAGTTCGTTCTGCTTGTGGAAGAACGCGAGATGAATTCGTAGTAACCTCTCCTCCAAGAACAGACGATTCGTCGATCGTGGCTATGCTTTGATCGACTTCTAATAGATTCGCCATGACATCGCTCGGAAGGCGGTCCAGCATCACCCAAAGCCGTCCACCACTCAGGATCCATCTCTTGAGCATGCTTTGATTGGCTGCGTTAGCGAGAATCCGTTCATCTGCAACGACGAAACAATCCACCGCATCCCACGCAAGTGCGTCAGGCAGACCTTCTTCCTCCAGACGAATCATCCGACGCGAAAAGCCAGCCCCAACCTTTGCACCAATCACCATTTCCGCGGATTCATGCAAAGTGTCGTTTGGCCAAAGCCAGTAAGGCCGCTCGGCGGGTGCAGGTTCCACCCCCATTGCGGTAACAATGGATTCGTTCGCAAGGTCGGCAATCAGATTCGCAACGACAGGAACCCCTTCCTTTTCCAGAACGACTTCACGGCCGTTCTCCATTCCCATCAGTGTGACTTGGATATGAAGAGCCGTTTCGAACTTTTTTGGAACAAGTAAGGGAAGTTCGTACGTTCGAGATTCACCGGCCCCCAGTCGAATTTCAAACGTAGTCTCCTCTGTGGGATACTCGGAGAACTTGCACACAAGCTTGGCTGTTTCTTCGGACGCGCTTTTGTTAGCAACAATAGCCCTTACAAAATACAAAGCGCCTGGTTTCAGGCCACCATTTGGACCAGCCGTGAATGACACAAGTTCCAATCCGCCTGTCGATTTGGGCTCCTGCGCGTTGCACGCCGGTTGCATCCAGCAAAAAAAGAATGCCAAGGCGCAGAAAACACCTTGAGAGAGGGCAATTCGATGCATGCGACCCATAACAAAAACAACTTTGCTGACGTTCAAAACTCTGGCCAATCGAACTCGTTGGTAGACAAGAGTGTAGTTGGTTTTCTACAAATCCCCAGTCACGGCAGGATGGTTTTGCCTTAGTTGTGACAGAAAGGGTGGATTCGGCAAAGTAGTCTAGAACGCGGCTCGAACTCTTCTGTTAGTTTAACAACCAACAAATTCCCTGTTTTGGTCTGCCATCTGCCTACCGGTACAACATACATTACAGTCAGGACGCCTGCCCCCGTTTGTACCGTAAA
>CAITIF010000342.1 GCA_903892365.1 uncultured Pirellula sp.
GAAAATCAAAAGACTGCCATCCGATTCTTCCAAGATGTCTACGGGATGAAAATCGATTCGGTCGGCAGTGAGTAGATCTACCGATTGAGTTTCAAAGCTGGAGCCAGCCGAGATCAAACGGTGGAGACCAATTTTCTGAAGATTGAACTGAGCAGAAGCCAGGAAGGGTGAAGAGGACAGTTCATGACCCTCGCTCGTGGCGCCCCATAGAGATAGCGGAATCGATGGAGACGAAAGGTAGTTCACGCTGGCTGGTGCTGCCGGTCCAAGATTGGCGATGGGTTGCAGAAGCGGCCCCGTTTCCCAATGCCCATCTAGCACTCCATGCTGTTTGCCGAACAGACCGCCTCGAGGCGCATGAGCGATGCCATCGCGTAGTCCATTTCCCGGATGGTGTAGGAAGGTTGAACAAAAGAAGATATCTCCCTCCGGAGAGAAGGTCATATCGGACGGATTATCCATACCACCGGTCATCAGACGTTCGATGGGTCCACCTTTGGGATGCCTGCGGTAGATATGAGCAGCCTTGGAGGCAACTGCATCTGCCGGCTTATCGAAAGGCTTTCGAATCAATTCATGGTTCTGTTCCGCGAACGCTCCTTTGGTCCAATAGATCCAGCCGTCAGGTCCCATCATGGGGCCATGGAGATCGTTCGCGCAATAGGTCAGCGTCGTACCGTCGAACCAGACGTCATGCTTCTCATAAAAACCGTCGCGATCGGAATCAGAAAGGCGCAGTATGTTTGGAGGGGCCGACACAAGCAGATCCTCTCCCAGTACCATGATCCCCTCCGGGAACCCGAGATCGGATGCAATCACGAATCGATCATCGAAGATTCCATCGGAGTTCGTATCGGATAGGCGAACTACCTTGTGTGGCTTGGACTGGAGCTGGTCTTGTACGGACTGACGATTCCAATGGCATTCCAAAACAAGCAGGTTGCCCTGTTGGTCTTTTATTGCGGCAATAGGCCATTGGATTAAGCCATCCTCCACTGCATTGGTCAGTTCAAGTCCTTTCGCGATGGTGAACGTAAATTGGTTCAAGCTCTTGGTGGAAGTCTCAAGAACCATAGGCGTCGAACCGGACGAATGCATGGCCGAGCGATTTGAGGGTGGTTTCTCATCGAATGGAGTTGCGTTCAATGAATGAGTCGCAACGTTACCAAGAGCGACGACGAAGCAAGTTGAGGAAAGAGCGCGAGCAACTTTTCCGATGGAGGTAATTTTTTTCATAATCTTGTCCCTAGGGGATGGGTCTTTCGAACTGGAATTATACGCGAAAAGTTCGAACCCACACGTAGTGGACGAGGCAACGAGTCCCGGCTATTGGCTTGATCTACGGCAATCGGGGATCTTTAGCCAGGTGCGTTACGGGATGACGGTTCTGTGGCAAGATCCGCTACGAAAGACCTGGATCTGACTTTGATGCTTGGAACTTCAATTTTGGCTTTGCTGCTAAACGATTTCGCACGAACCACCATATCGCGCCAACGCCTAACAAGCTGATCAAAATCGAAAGCGTGTTGTTGCCGATGGGCTGCGAATTTGAGGTCGAAGGCTTTTCGGAAAGGGTGCTTTGAAGCGAGTCGATTACGATCAAAGGCCCTATCTGACGACCTCGGTCACCTATCGCCTGTGACATTTCCAGAGTTTTGTACTTCCAAAACCGATAGAACCAACCTTCCAAAATGGCTTTTCGTCTGGGATACCATGTCTGGGAAGATGATAGGTCTGAAGATTGTTCCGTCCCATCACCGCTGGATTCTCGAAGCCAGTCTGGCAATTCAGCCATGACACAGGTGACGGGATATTCTTTGTGATACACAATCGGATCCGTCTCGGTCTTGATCTCGTAGGAGCGATTTCCAACATCAGCCATTACGTCC
>CAITIF010000343.1 GCA_903892365.1 uncultured Pirellula sp.
CGCGTCGAAAACGTTCACGACCTTAGAAACCATGACGAACGCCCAATCGGCTCGAGCTTGGCTCGTAGAAGGACTAGGAGGCCAAGAATCCGCAGTGGCCAAACACTTTGTGGCGGTCTCCACCAATGCTTCTAAAGTCTCTGCCTTTGGAATCGACACGGACAATATGTTTGGCTTTTGGGATTGGGTCGGTGGTCGCTACTCTATGGTTTCCGCAATCGGACTCTCCACGATGCTTGCAATAGGGCCAACAGAATTTGAATCCCTATTGGATGGTTTTCATCTCATGGACGAGCATTTCCGAACTTCCGAACTGGAACAAAACATGCCAGTCCTGATGGGGCTGATCTCGATTTTATATGTCAATTTTTTCGACGTCCAATCCATTGCAGTTCTACCCTACGAACAGTACTTGAAAAGGTTCCCCGCCTATTTGCAGCAGTTGACCATGGAAAGCAATGGCAAGTGCACGACGCTGGCGGGGCAACAAGTGGATTACAAAACCAGTCCGGTATATTGGGGCGAACCCGGCACCAATGGCCAGCATTCGTTCTACCAATTGATCCACCAAGGGACCGCCTTGATCCCATGCGACTTTATCGCGTTTGTTGAACCTGGAAATCCACTGGGACGCCATCACGATATCCTAATCGCAAATGCAATTGCGCAAGCAGAAGCGCTTGCATTTGGAAAGACCGCGGAACAGGTTCAAAGCGAAGGGACGGCGCCATGGCTTGTGCCGCATCGGGTGTTCGAGGGGAACCGGCCGTCGAATACTTTGTTCATGCAGAAACTCGATCCAAGCACACTTGGAAAGCTAATTGCACTTTACGAGCATATCGTCTTCGTTCAAGGCGCGGTCTGGAACATAGATTCGTTCGATCAATGGGGAGTCGAGTTAGGAAAAGTACTTGCCCAAAAGATTGTCGGGGAGATCGAAAGCGTGAATGAGCCGTTGCTTGTCCACGACAGCTCAACGAATACGTTGGTAGATCGCTATCGCAAGCGAAAAAAATGAACATGTGTTCGGCTGTTGTCATACCCCAAAGCAGGCACGAAGATCCGAACCAATCGCCACAACCGGTAGGATCGCTAAGTTTTGCGGTGCTCTGAAGAAAAGAAGCGGAGCAGAAGTGGCGATTCTCGTCCAAGCACAATTTAAAAAGCCAAACTGAAGTGATCTCGGACGCATTCCGCCCCAGAAGATGCTCTCGAGAGTCACGGTTCTTACAAATTTGGCCATTGCTCACATTGGATGCGAGTTTCAAAAAACTTCATTCATGCCGCATGATGAATTGTAGGATTTTGATCCATTCCGCGCTTGAACAGGTAGTTTCTAGAATGTCCACGTTAGTCGCTTCCCCAGTAATCATCAGTAAGTATCTTCCTCCCTTCATTTCGAGCACCAAGGCCGTGTTCCAAACGATGGTTGGAATGGAGATCGAGATTGAGTCGGCTTCGAAATGCACCTCTTTTCAACCTGGCCACGATGTCGCGGGAATTATTGGCTTTGCCGGCGGACTGAAAGGCACCATTGTCGTCAGCATCGATAAAGAAGTGGCCTTCGCCGCTGCTGAAGCGTTTATCGGTGAACGCCCCACCACTGTTGATAACGATGTTCTTGACTTAGTTGGCGAATTAGCCAACATGATTGGCGGTGGCGCCAAAGATCGTTTTGGAATCCCAGACATTGTCCTTGGACTTCCAACCAGTATCACTGGAAGCGATTATCGCGTTTGTTTCAACCACGAAGTCGAAGTGGAAACGGTACGGTTTCAATCTCCATCGGGACCAGTCACTGTCCAAATCGCCATGAGTCAGTAGACTGCAGCGATTCAAAGAGTTCGTTCTAATACTTTGAATTCGCAGACGAATCACTCGACGCCCAACCTGATTTGACATCGGCCTAGGCAACTTGCTATTGCGCTCTGCATTGCTTTCTTAAAAACCTACTGCCCAACTTTCTAAATCGTTTCCCATTCGGTTGCATATTCCGACCGATGGGTTTAGGGTAGCGTTAAATCCACCTGCGACTATGTATATCTTCGGCATCTCAGGGCTACGTTTTGTGCCTTGTTAGTATTCTCTTCC
>CAITIF010000344.1 GCA_903892365.1 uncultured Pirellula sp.
ATTGAAGGAGTCTGAATTATCACGGACTCCCAACGAAGAATTCGAAGACGTGAAGCGAGTTTTGGCTGCCAAGTATCTTTGCAACTTTTCGCTGTTCCGATCCGCTCCCGATTCGTGGGCGATTGGCCAATTGTTCCCCATTGTTCCGCTCCATCGCCTTCAAGAATCCAAGGTGGATTTCGCCACCTTGGTCGACGTAACTTGTGATTCCGATGGGAAGATCGATAAGTTTGTCGATCTGAAAGACGTCAAAGAAACGCTCGAACTGCCCGAGTGGAAAGAGAACGAAGAATACTATATCGGTTTGTTCTTGGTGGGGGCTTACCAAGAGGTGATGGGGTCCTTCCACAACTTGTTTGGTCTACCGAATGAAGCTCAAATTTTCATGGAATCGGATGGGCAATTTCACGTCTCCAAATTAGTCCAAGGAAGCCGCATTCATAACATGGTTGCGTTCGCAAGATACGAGACGACTCAATTGCAGTCGGCATTTGCAAAACGCATTCAGCTGTTAGTCGCTGCAGGCACTTGCTCCGAGGCAAAAGCGAAAGATCTCACCGACCAATATAACGCCGCAGCCCAATGGACCACCTACTTGGAATAGCAAGAGCACAGGCGGTCGCATCTCTTGAAACCGAAAAAGCTATAAAGAGACCGTAGCTTTTCGGGTAATGAAGGCATCCCAAGATGGCCATTGCAGCGAATTCCAGAAAAATTCGCCTTCGTGCATGGGTGGGTTACTTAGATTGAACAGCTTTCCTTGGTGGGCCGTACCTAGAACCGTTGGTTCATTACCAACACGGTACGAGGCCCACCTTCACTTTGAAATTGCTAGCCCTATTTAGGAATTGCGGAAAACATCCGATGCAATTCCATCCAAGTAATCCATGTCAGAATCATCGGAGTCCGTTGAGCCCAAGTAGTCCGCCAAAGATTGGAACTCGTCGGACTTATCGGTCGACTGTCGTGGGCCGACGGTCGCGAAATCAAAGCCGCCATTCGTTCGTTTCTTGAGGAACGGAGTTTCGATCACCAGATAGGAGGAGCTATCGGAATCCTTGTCAGCATTAGGGGCCGCAATCGAGGCTCCCTCGCCTTCACCTTCACCATCGCCACTACCACCTCGGTTGTTGAGATGATTGATGACCAAAAGTGCATCCAATGGCGATAGGTAGGAGTCTCCGTTGACGTCTAGGTAGTAACCGTTGCCACCTGATTCACCGCTAGCACCACCGTTGTTGGACCCACCACCCAAGAAACCTGAGCTTCCTGTGTTCATCGAATTGACAAGGATCAGCACGTCGATCGGGGAGACGAAGCCGTCATTGTTGACGTCATAAGGATTCGAGAAGTTCATGAATCCACCACCTCCGCCCGTTCCGCCAGTGCCTCCTGTTCCGCCAGTGCCTCCTGTTCCGCCAGTGCCTCCTGTCCCACCCGTTCCACCTGCAGCGGCCGTGATCACAATCGAATCGCTCAGGTAGCGAATTTGATTTGGTGTTAACGGAGTCGTTGGATCAAAGACAAGACTGTCATGGAATGGCTTGACGTCGGCCGGGTCGCCCAGGAACGATGCGGTTCCAACAGCTCGGGCCGTCAGAGTCACGACCCATTGAAGCTTCTCACCTCGTCCAACCGGAGTGCTTTGATCCGCTTGGATAGAACCAAGTTCATTGATCAATCCAGGGATCCGGATATCGCCCGAAATGATGCTTTGTCCGGTAGCCGGATCAACGGGATCGTAAAGTGGGTCGAAATCAACATCGAAACCAAGTTGATTCGTGCTTGTGTTGACCGATACCAATTGGCTGTTGTACAGGATGTCCTGGAAGGCCGCGAACACTCCAAAGCGAGCAGCGACAGTACGAACATCTTCGACGTAACCTCGAAGCTGGAAGGTATCCCCAACTCGCACTTGTTCAATCGGTGCGCCAAGAGTGTCTGTAACACTCAATTTGAGCTGAATAATATCGTCTGCAGTACCGTTACCAACGTGTACGGTGACCGTCCCAGTCGATCGGAATCCACGTTCATCGACAATGGTGTAAGTGAACTGGTCCACTCCCACAAAACCTGTGTTCGATGCGTACGTTACCGTATCGTCAGCAAAGTTGTTAGGCGTGTTGTTTGTGTTGATGTTGACTTGGCCGCTGATCGGTTGAGTCACCGAGGTTAGGCGAATCGGTGGCTGAGTGCCGGTGATGTCGTTGGTCAAAACATCGATGTTGAACGAGGTCGCTGCAACGAGATTGAAGCGAGTGTCGTCTACAGCAAACGGGAAGTTCACTCCGTTCGGAACGATTTCCAAAGTTGAACGACCATATCGTACTTGTTCTAGTGGAACTCGGGTCGTCGGTGTGTTGTAGAAAGTGATTTCAGAGTTTGGCAAATCGTCTGCCGGATCACCCACGAACTCTGCAATACCAGCAGATGAAGCGGTGAATCGCATCTTAGCGACAGCAACCGCACCAGGACGG
>CAITIF010000345.1 GCA_903892365.1 uncultured Pirellula sp.
GCCTGTACTGAAACAAACGCTCGTTCCGCGATGGAAATCGCGCGTTCGATCGACTCAATCTCGAACGCATCTTTTCGTTCTCTCAGTCTCTCAACAATCCCGCTGCAGGAACTCAAACTGGCCCCCTTTGTCTTCTCCTTCAAAATCTCCCATTGCGCCAATGTCATCGATTGCGATTCGACACATACCGAAGTGGCTTGATTGGATTCGAGCCAGGTGGCACTGGCTTCGATCATCGAGGTGGTTGCGTTTCGAATGAAGACAGGCAGGTCAGGGCACTCCTGTTGCAGTTGCTCTTCATACCGCGCATCGCTCAGAATGGTGACGGTACCGTCCTGTGCGAATAGAAATGCATCTTCGCCCGTGAAGCCCGTCAGGTACGTAACGTTATGATGAGAGGTTACCAGCAAGTTCGGTAACTTTTGTTCGCGCAGCTGGCGAAACAAGCGATCGCGTCGCTTGGAATAATCGGGTTGAGTGCTCATGTTACTTGACTACAAAATTGACCATGCGGCCGGGGATGACGATTGCTTTCACGATTTGTTTGCCATCGAGAAGCTCATGGATCTTCTCGTGGTTTCGAGCTGCGGTTTCTAAGTCTTGCGCGTTGCAATCTGCAGCGACAACCACCTTTGCCTTGAGCTTACCATTGATTTGAAGAGGAACTTCCACTTCGCTCAGACGAGTCATCGCCTCATCAAATGTTGGCCAGGGATGGTAGGCCAAGGTGGTCTTATGCCCTAGGGCCTGCCACAGTTCTTCTGCCATGTGAGGGGCAAAAGGGGACAGCAGCAATACCAGCGTTTCCATGGCCTGTTTGGGGCGAACGGTTTCTTTCGTGAAAAAGTTCACGAATTCCATCATTCTTGCGATCGCGGTATTGAAGCCTAAGGTTTCGATATCACGCGTCACAGCCATGATCGTTGTGTGAATCACACGATTTTGGTCGGCTGTTGGCTCCATGGCCTGAATGGAATCCACCACCTTCATTTCTTCTGCATAGGTGTCGATCATCAATCGCCAAACGCGGTCCAGGAAGTTGCGAACGCCGTTGACGCCGGTGGTGCTCCAAGGTTTCGTCGCTTCCAACGGTCCCATGAACATTTCATACAGCCGCAACGAATCTGCCCCGTACTCTCGAACCACGGTATCAGGATTGATGACGTTACCTCGCGATTTCGACATTTTGTGTGCCCGGCTATCGATCCTGATGGAAGGATCGGCCGTCAGCACAAATTGGTCACCGGATTTGGTAACTTCGGCGTCGGAAACAACGGCATATTTCAAAGGCAACTTGGTCTTGCTATGGACGTAGCCTTCTTCACCTTTCTCCGCGAGAGCCGCACTGACCCACTGTCCGTCTTGAGTTTGAAAACCTGTAAACTCAACTTCGCCAAGGATCATGCCTTGGTTCACAAGCTTTTGAAATGGTTCGCAATGCGAGACATGCCCACGGTCGAATAGGACTTTGTGCCAGAATCGAGCGTAAAGCAAATGCAGAACCGCATGTTCCGCACCGCCAACGTACAAATCGACTGGCATCCAAGCTTTTTCCTTGGCGGGATCAATCATGGCCAGTTCGTTTTTGGGATCGATGAATCGAAGATAGTACCAGCACGATCCTGCCCATTGCGGCATGGTGTTGGTCTCGCGTCGATAGCGTTTTCCATCGATCGTAACGAACAGCCAGCTGTCATCCGCTTTTGCAAGTGGTGGTTCGGGCCGTCCGTGTGGCTTGTAATCCTCCAGCTGAGGCAAATCGACAGGCAAGTCCTTCACGTCCACAGCGCGGATCGCGCCCGTTGGCTTACCATCTTGGTCCACTTCGTGCAGGATAGGGAACGGTTCTCCCCAGAAGCGTTGACGACTGAACAGCCAATCTCTCAGTTTGTAATTGACCGCCGGACGCGCCAGTCCATGACTTGCAAGCATCTCGGTGATCTTGCCCTTCGCATCCTCGGTCCCAAGCCCATTGAGCGTTTCGCTGTTCATGGCCAACCCTGGCCCTGTGTAGCACTTCTCGCCTTGCAAATACTTGTTTCGATCCGAATCTTGAACCGAAGGTTCCACGACGCAAACGATGGGTAAGCCGTAAGTAACTGCAAACTCAAAGTCCCGATCATCGTGAGCGGGCACCGCCATGATCGCACCGGTGCCGTATCCGATCAGCACGTAGTCCGCGATCCAGATGGGGATGAGCTTCTGGTTCACTGGATTGATTGCATAAGATCCGGTGAAGACCCCTGATTTTTTCTTGTCTCCCTCGGTTCTGTCCCGATCGCTTTTGAAGGAAGCGGCCTGACAGTATTTTGCAACAGCTTCGGATTGATCCGGCGTCGTTAAAGACTGAACAAGTGGATGCTCCGGAGCGATCACCATATAGGTTGCTCCGTACAGCGTATCCGGTCGAGTCGTGTAGACCCGAAGAGTGTTCGCGTCGGGCGTTTCAGGGAAAACTTGTGGGGCGGAACCACTTGGGTGTTTAGCTGGTTCGGTGGCGCGAGCGATACGGAAATCAACTTCGGCACCAGTGCTTCGACCGATCCAGTCCGCTTGAAGTTTTTTGATACCAGGGGACCAATCCAGGCCGTCCAAGTCGTGCAGGAGTCTGTCACCGTAGGCTGTGATCTTCAGCATCCATTGTCGCAACGGCATGCGTTGTACAGGGTGGTTGCCTCGTTCGCTTTTCCCATCGATGACTTCTTCATTGGCCAATACGGTTCCTAGTCCAGGGCACCAATTGACCAAGGCTTCCCCGACATAGGCTAGTCGATGCTGATCCCGGTAGGCAGCAACAGCGCGTTCTCCATTGGCAAGGACATCCTCGGGGATGGGCAGTTCGGCAATGGGTCTGCCTTTTTGCTGTTGAGCGTCGAACCAGGTATCAAACAGAACCAAGAAAATCCATTGCGTCCAGCGAAAATACTCGCGGTCCGTCGTTGCCAAGCATCGATCCCAATCGTAGGAAAATCCCAGCATCTTCAGTTGGCGTGTGAATTCTCCGATGTTCTTCTCTGTGCTGACACGAGGTGGCACATTGTGAAGAATGGCATATTCTTCGGCGGGCAATCCAAAGGCATCGTAGCCCATCGGGTGTAGAACTGACTTGCCCTTCATTCGCCAATAGCGTGACTGGATGTCGGTGGCGGTGTAGCCTTCGGGGTGCCCGACGTGCAAGCCAGCTCCACTTGGGTACGGGAACATGTCCAGAATATAGACCTTTTCCCCTTCGGGAAATTCGGGACATCGAAAGGTCTTATTGCCCTCCCAATAGGTTTGCCATTTGGGTTCGACGACAGCTGGGTTGTAGCGTGGCATATTCTTTAAGGGTTGCTCCAAATGGACAGTTCATGGCCATTGGGATCGAGAAATTGAAATCGTCTTCCACCGGGGAATTCGAAAATATCTTTCGTGAGTTTGGCACCGAGCTTTAACACATTGGCCTTCATCAGCTCGAGGTCGTCCGCAAAGATGACCACCAAGGGACCACCACAAACGTAGTCGTTCGACGTGAAAAAGCCGCCCGCCAAACGTCCATCCTGGAAGGATGTGTACTCTGGTCCGTAATCTTCAAATGCCCATCCAAAAAGCGATGTGTAGAACGCTTTGGTTGTCGACAAATCCCGAGCAGGAAATTCGATGTAGTCGATGCGACGATCGTTTTCGGAGGGTGTCATTTTGGATAGGGGCGAATGTCGAGGTGACGGGCCAAATGATGGAATTCGATTAAGCGGAATGAATCGCTCGGTTGTCGACCGCAAGGGCTGCTTCGTGCATCGTTTCGGCCAAGGTGGGGTGTGCGTGGCAGGACCTTGCAATATCTTCGCTGCTTGCCCCAAATTCGATTGCGATAGCAGCTTCGGCGATCAAGTCACCAGCGCGAGCACCGATGATGTGAACGCCCAAGACTCGATCGGTCTTTGCGTCCGCAAGAATTTTGACACGCCCTTCGGTATCACCAAGGGTTCGTGCGCGACCGTTAGCGCCGTACGCTCCCACCCCTTTGCGGTATTCGATACCAGCTTCCTTCAGCTGCTCTTCTGTCTTACCAACCGTTGCAATTTCAGGATGGGTATAAACGATGGCTGGGATGCAGTCGTAATTGAAGTGCGCGTGAATCCCTGCGATACGTTCCACACACACTACCGCCTCTTCCATGGCTTTGTGGGCCAACATGGCGCCACCGATCAAATCCCCTAAGGCGTAGACGCCAGGGACGGATGTTTGGTAATTCGAATCCACCGTCAAGAAGCCTCGTTTGTCCGTTGCGATGCCAACCGATTCCAAACCGATCCCTTGGGAGTTTGGCACTCGACCTGCGGCCAGCAAGACACGATCGCAAACAATCGGTTCGGCCCCTTTGCATCTGACAACGCATTTCCCGTTTTCCACTTTGGCACTTTCGACCCAGGAATTCAAACGGAACTCGATCCCTTGGCGGCTAAAAATCCGAAATGCCAATTGGCTAAGCTCTTGATCCATGCCCGGCAGCATTCGATCCATGGCTTCCAGCACGACGACTTTGCTGCCCAGCCGATTCCATACGCTGCCAAGCTCCAAACCGATGTAGCCTCCGCCGATAACGGTCAATTGTTCTGGCACCGACGGATAAGCGATCGCGGCATTGCTGTTGCCAATCAAGTCGCCATCTTCTTCGACTCCTCGCATACTGGCTGGTCGCGAACCAGTTGCCAGAATAATGTGTTTGGCCTTGAGAAGGATTGTTTCATCCCCAGACTGAACCAAAACACTATGGGCGTCCTGAAGTTGCCCTCGCCCCTTGTAGGGCGTGACTTTATTCTTCTTGAACAGCAAATCAATTCCGCCCGTGAGCGTTTGGACGACTTGGTCCTTGCGTTTCATCATCGCGGCTAAATCTAGCTGAACTCCCGATACGACGACGCCATGGTTACCAAGACCGCTCTTGGTGTCATGGTAAATGTGACTGGATTCCAGGAGAGCCTTGCTGGGAATGCACCCGACGCGAAGGCAGGTCCCGCCAAATTTCGGATTTTCGTCAATGCAGGCCGCGTTCATGCCCAATTGAGCTGCCCGAATTGCAGCAACGTATCCCCCAGGACCACCGCCCAAAACCACTACATCGTGCTCAACAGTCTTCATGAACTTTCTCGTTTTTCTTGCTCATTTTCGAACATAAGTTAGACGTATTCGAATAACGCCCAAACCCTGACTGAAAAGCTTACCCGCCCGAACCCAAATTCCAAGGTCAACCAGCGACCAATCGGGCCCGACTTGCGATAACCAGGCTCGACTTGCGATTACACTAGGACCGATATGATTTCGAAAAGAATTGACAAATTGGTGGAATGGACAAAATGGCCCGCCGCAGCCCTTGCTGTGGTCTCGTGGCCATTGACCCTGTACGCCTGGGGCATGTTGCTCTACAAAGCCCCCTCTTTTCCTGGTTATTTGCTGATGTTTTTGATCGGCGTGGTCCTGTTTGTGCTTTTGGCTAGGTCTTCCTTGGCCCAAACGTCATTCGCAAGTCGGTTCGTCGAATTGGAGCGGGATCTGACTCAGTCGGTGCTGGCATTAGCCATGCTTCATCCCGTCGTGGGATATGGAAAAAACCAAAACAAAGGTTCGCGTGTTCGGTGGTTGGGCCGAGGCAACTGGATAATGTTGGCTGCCCCGTACTTTATTCCTACTGCAACGATCCTGATGTGGCTGGTTTCGCTGATTCTGTTTCAGGCCCTGAGAAGTTTGATTTTAGGGTTCGGCATCAGTTACCACCTGACGGCAGTTTTGCTTCAATGCCAAGACGGCACCAGCGAACTTCGCCGGCTTGGAAGAAAATTCTGTTGGTTGTTTTTACCACCCGCGAATTGTTTCGTTGCGGGGTGCGTCGCTTCGTTTGCCTTGAATGGATTTACCCAGATTGGGGAATTCTTGGTTGATTGGATCGGGCTCCCACAACTATTATTGGAATCTTTGAGAAGCGTCCTTGCGCCTTCTTTCCCACCTGAGAAATAAAAATGCACCACACCTCTCCCTCCCATCCTTTCAAGATATTCGGTTTCACACTCGCTTCGGCCGCAATGGCCCTAGTGCTAGGGTGGCATGGCCATACGAATGCGGCTGATGCTGCGGCGGCTCCCATTCGAAGCGGCGATCGAGTCGCCTTGGTGGGGGGCGGATTTGTCGAACGCATGCAGCAACATGATTGGCTTGAGGCGTTTCTTACCAAGGCAGTTCCAGGTACCACGTACCGGAATATGGGCTGGGGTGGCGATACCTGCTACGGTGACGCTCGGGCTGTTTTCGGTTCCCGACCGGATGGCTATTCGCGTCTACTGCGGGATCTGGACTTGGCCAAGCCGAGCGTCACGATCGTGTGTTATGGCGAGAACGAATGTTGGGAAGGCGAGCGAGGTCTGAAATCCTTCCGTGATGCTTACCAGCGTCTTGTGAACGATCTGAAGGCAAAAGGTTCTCGAGTCATTGTGATGCTACCGCGTCAACGGGAGACAACTTCGTTGGTCGAACCAGAACGAACGGCCGCTTACAACCTGGCGCTTCGACTGTACAACGAACAGGTCAAGCAGATTGCCAACGCGGAAAATTTTCCTATCGTTGACTTGGAATCGTTCCAGCTCAAGGACACGTTGACCGTAGACGGTGTGTATTGGAGCGAATCGGGTTACAAGGCGGCAGCTCTGGAGATCTGCAAGCAGCTGGGGGTTACGTCCATCCCATCGCCGGACACGTTGACAGACCTGCGAAACACCATCAATGCAAAGAATGCTTGGTTCTTCCATCGCTATCGACCACAGAACGAAACCTATCTATTTCTGTTTCGCAAGCATGAGCAAGGGAATAACGCGGTCGAGCTCGAGCAAATTGATCCGCAAATTGCAACGCTTGAAACTCAAATCGCATCGATGGCGAAGTAATCGCTTTGGTTTGGTTATAACCTAGGTCAGGGCTTAGATTGGGTTAACGATCCCCGGAGCGTTCATCAATAAAGGCCCGCATCCTTGCCAGCGTCTTGGTGCTGACATGATGCTCGATTCCCTCGGAATCGATCGCGGCCGTTTTGGCGTCAACGCCGATGGCTATAAGAAACGAATAAACAAGCTCATGGCGTTTGCGAACCCGAGCTGCCATCAGCTTGCCTTCAGGTGTCAATCCAATCGGTTTGTAGGCGGGTGCTTCTACCAGACCGTCAGTGTCTAACCTGGAAATAATCTTAGAAACCGTAACATGCGAAACCCCGAACTGTTCTGCAAGATCGACGGCTCTACAGGCCCCCTTGGCTTCGATCGTATCGAAGATTGCCTCTACATAGTCTTCAGCAGTTTCGGTCGAATGATCCTGGCGAGTTCGTGAATACGAGTCTTTGGTGGAGGGTAGTTTAGACAACGAACTGCATGCCTCATTTTACCGAATCTGATCCTGAGCGAATTTCAGCGCCTGATTTTGAGCTTCTTCCCAGTTGCCGTTTTTAGCAAGATCCAATGATTTGCGAAAGGCATCCACTTCCTTGGTTCCCATTTTTCCGGAGAGGCGTAACTTTTCAAGTTGCTTTTCGCATTCCGCAAGACGTTTCACATCTCTTGTGTTGCAGGCGGTGTAAACCTGCTTGATCAATTCCAGCGACTCACGACTGGTGACTTCAGGATAACTTCCGCATCCTAAAAACAAACAGAAAAAGAGGGCCAACCCGATCTGTTTTTTGTTTTTGTTACTCCACATCCGAGAACACCTCTCCCATGGAGCAACTATTCATCGCAGCCCAAGTGTTCAGGTTGATCGTGGTTGGCACGTATCGGACACTTCCGTCCCCCATAAGAACGTTGCCACCGCCACCGCTCCAAGGTGCATACATTTGACAAACATGGCACGTTGGGAAAGAAGGCGCATGTACGATTCCGGGTTCGTCAGCCGCCGGGCCGGAATGACATAAAACATAAGTCGCAGCATGATCGCACTCGGTGAAGGGGAATCGACTTGGATCGAGCGGGCAGGAGTAGCTTCCGGGCACGACGCCGACCCATGTCTTGTCACTGATGGTGGTGTGCTCGCCTACAAAAACAGTATTGGATAACCCGTCGGTTACCTCGGCTATGCGAACCCGCGAATTGCGATACAGCGGACCATTTGCGATCCTCTTCCAGTCGAGCACAGGGGGATCGTACCCCCAAGCTTCGTCATGCCCGCTGTTTCCAACATAATGCGATCGCCCGAGTCTCGCCATGACGACCCCGGCTGAGTCCGTGATAACGGTGTCCCCTTCGTAATTGGCCGCTCCCGGATTTAAGTACACAGGAACTCGAGTCCGCGACAGCGATTGGTTTGTCGCATGCCAACACGGAAGATTGAAGTCGAGCTGCGAGTGGAGTGTCGTCTGCTCTAGGTACGGCAGCAACAACGCCCCCCAAGCCCACCCCGGGGCGGCATCCAAAGTAGCCCCGTAAGCTCCGGGCAAGTGGCTATTCGAAACATAGCCAGATGGAAAGGTGCGAAGCGCACTTTCATAATTTTGCATGGCGAGCCCAATCTGCTTCAAATTGTTGATACTCTGCATCCGTCGAGCAGACTCGCGGGCGGATTGAACTGCCGGAAAAAGAAGCCCAACCAACATGCCAACGATAGCGATCACAACCAGTAGCTCTACCAGTGTAAATGCCTTGGAGGCATTCTCTTGACGCAGCACCCGCCGTTCGTGGATTTTCACGATGCGATTCTCCAGATTTTGTCTTTGAGGTCAGGTTGATTTGTAGCACTGGCTACGATCTGAATGGAATGTAGCTGGGGCTACATCTCAAGTCAAGCGTTGCTTCGAGTCGCAGGAATGACAATTCTGAAAATCAAGAAATAGCCATGCAGCAATAACGGTGTTACGATGTCGGTGAGAGCTGGGCTCTTTCCAATCCACCAGATGAGGGCTACTTCGCATTGGTGAGCAAATTCAAACACCGACCTAAGCGACTAGCCCTTTGGTAACGAGCATAAAGACATCTTCCAAGGTAGGATCCTTGTCGCTGAAGGATCGCATTCTGACGCCTCCTTGGATCAGTTGCTCCATCAGGTCTGCTAACCCGGAATCGTCCGTTTCCAGTTCGGCGGTCGCCCGATTACCGTCGATCTCAATTCCGCGCAGAGCGGGACTGCTTCTAAGAATCGAAACGCCGGCATCTTGATTCTCAATAAACTTCACCTCCACAATCCGAGTGCGTCGGATTTGGCGGTAGACCGAATCGATGGGGCCATGCATCAACAACTGGCCGCGTTCAATGATGCCAATCGATGTGCAACAATCCGCCAGTTCCGACAGAATGTGGCTACTGATCAGGATGGTTTTGCCCATGCGGCGAAGTTCTTTGAGCAGCGCCTTCACTTCGATGCGTGCTCGAGGATCGAGACCGCTGGTTGGTTCGTCCAAGATCAATACGGGTGGGTCATGCACAAGGGTTTTGGCCAAGCACAGCCGCTGCTTCATGCCTCGTGATAGGCCGTTGACGAAGTCGTCCCGCTTGTGAGTCAAATCGAGCAATTCAAGAACATCGCCGATGACCTGCTTTCGTTGAGTCCGTCCGATTTTATAAGCGACCGCAAAGAAATCCAAAAATTCCCAAACCTTCATTCCATCGTATACGCCGAAATCGTCGGGCATGTACCCGATACTTCGTCGAACATCCATGGGATTCTTAGTAACACTGAATCCGTTGACGATTCCGTCCCCGCGAGTTGCTTTCAGAAGAGTCGCTAGAAAACGAATGGATGTGCTTTTTCCGGCACCGTTTGGGCCGATGAACCCGAAAAGCTCGCCGGCCTCGATTTTCATGGAAACATCTTGGACAGCGGTAAAGTCTCCATACTCTTTTCCGAAGTTAATCAGTTCAATCATGTTTGGGCAGATCCGAGTTTCATTGAAAGTCTCAATTCGTCTGAAGATTGTACACACAGTCGGGGAGCATTGTGCAAGCAATCCATTTTGATCGGTCGACCTGTCGGAAAACTAAGGTAGCGGCCAGTCTCAAAAAAAGGTACATGAGCTAATCTGCAAAAAATGTTCACCTTTTTTCTGACGACCCATGGTACCCACATTCCCGCAAAACGGCTTACCGCCTGCGAAACTCGCGAGAATAGCCGTTAGGTTATTGCAAGCAATCGTCGTTTCATGGGCGTTCTTGTGGAGTTTCGGTGGATTTGAATCGAGGATCATGGCCCAGGAAGGCTCGCAAAGCCGCCTGCAGAACGCTATCCAACAGAACTTGCAACAGACACTTGGTAACTCGAAAGCGGTAAGCACTGAGAGTTCCTCGAAGAGCAATGAACTGGTGGATAAGGTATTGGAGGGGCCGGATGCTTGGCTGAGTCCGAAAGGCCTTTCGAACTCGTTGCAGATTCTGCTGCTACTAACTGTTTTGAGTTTAGCGCCCGCCATTTTGTTGATGACGACTTGCTACGTTCGGATCATCGTGGTTTTCGGTTTGCTCAAGCAGGCGCTTGGGGCTCAACAGTTACCACCTAGCCAGGTTATTACTTCCATTTCGCTGTTCATTACGATGTTTGTGATGACCCCCGTTTGGAATCGCGTTTACGAGGACGCGATCGAGCCGTATACCCGCGAGGGGAGTCAGATGACTGCGATGGAAGCTTGGGAAAAGGGTGTTATTCCTATTCGCCAATTTATGTCCCAGCAGATCGATGTGGCCAATAATCATGATGACGTATTCTTGTTTTACAGCCGGTATGCACCCGATAGCCCGCCTCCCAAGAACTTTGATGAGGTGCCGCTTCAAGTGTTGCTTCCTGCGTACATGCTGAGCGAGCTGAAGACCGCATTTTTGATGGGCTTTAAGATCTATCTTCCTTTCTTGATTCTAGACATCGTGATTGCATCGGTAACCGTATCGATGGGCATGATGATGTTGCCCCCCGCCATGATCTCCATGCCGTTCAAGCTGCTGTTGTTTGTTCTTGTAGATGGTTGGCGATTGGTCGTTCAAATGCTTCTGTCGAGCTTTGGAACTTTTACGTAGCTTGGCGAGTTAACAAATTTCACTCTAAACCAATAGTGCACCAGCGAAGGCGAAAATTCCATGTCACCCAATGAAGCGATTGATCTTGTGCGCGATGCGATCTTGATGTCGCTCGTGGTCGGTTCCCCACTTCTCGTGATTGGAATGTTGGTTGGCCTTGCTATCGGCTTGATTCAAGCACTGACGCAAATTCAAGATCAAACCGTCAGTACGGTTCCGAAGCTTGTAGCGATGACTCTGGCAATTGTGATTTGTCTTCCATGGCTTACCGACCGAATGTTGGAATACACGAGCAATCTCCTCCAAGAGATTCCGCTTCATCTTTCTGATCGATAAACGGCGATTCGCTAGACCATGATCGATATCGACCCTATCGCTACGCTTCTTTACGGCCCCATGTGGACGTTTCTTTGCGTACTGAGCCGTACGGGTCCGTTGCTGGCAATGATGCCTCCACTTCAGGGTTCCTCCATTCCCAACCGAGTCAAAGTGTTATTGGCTTTGTCGATTGCTATGGCCGTTACCCCGCTGGTGATGGCGAGCTCCACGGAGCTACCCGGCCATTTGATCGGAATAGCAATTGGGTTGTCGAAAGAGTTGTTGTTGGGCGTGCTTTATGGTACATCCGTGATGATGATTGTCACCAGTTTGCAAATTGGTGGTCAGGTGATCAGCTCCCTTGCTAGCATGGACGTTGCGCAAGCCGCGGACCCGACAACTCAGGAGACTGTAACCGTGATTAGTCAAATGTTCTCTTGGGTTGCGATGGCTTTGTTTTTGACTTTAGGAGGGCACCGCGTAGTACTTGGTGCTTGCTTGGATAGCTTCCAGCTCTATCCGGCCGGTGGAATCTTGGCGGAGGAAAACTGGTTGCTCCATTTGCCCGATCTTCTTTTGCACAGTGTTTCGGTGGGAATGCGAGCCGCAGCACCGCCCGCCATTGCATTGTTGCTGGCGAACTTTGTGACGGCTCTTATCGGACGAACTCTACCGCAGCTGAATATCATGGCCATTGGTTTCAGTCTCAATGTCACCATCATGATCTTAGTGCTAGCCATGTCGATCGCCAGTATCGGATGGGTCTTTCAAAACGAGTTGGTGGAATGGGTGGAGAGAACAACCAATTTGTTTCTCGCACCTACTGGCTCCGACGCAGTTAGCGAAATAGGCTCCCAGGAGACATCGCGTGGCGGATAGCGCTGGTGATAAGAAACACGAGGCAACCGACTATCGTCGGCAAAAAGCACGTGAAGATGGGAACGTTGCTCGCAGCCAGGACCTGTCGTCGGCAGTCTTGCTGTTGATCGGTGTCATCTTGCTGGATTTTACGGGACCCATGATGTTCCAGATCATGGCTCATCTTGTCAGCGACGAGCTTGAAAAACC
>CAITIF010000346.1 GCA_903892365.1 uncultured Pirellula sp.
TCCAGCGGATTTGCGGTTGTGTTTCTCTCCGTCGGGCAACCTCGGGTAGGCCGTAACAAACGATAACGCAGTTACGGCAGCCCCCAGCAACGATTTTTACTGCCTACGCCCTTGGAAACGCCAGAAAGTTGCTGGCCATCAAGCTATTGCCTCGACCACCAAATCCGGGGGTAATCGGAATCCCGAGTTCGGCTGGCGCGAAGCCTGCAATGCCGTAACGGCGTCCAAAGCAGCTTGTTACGGCCTACGGGGTGGCGTCGTTTTTGTGCCCGTTCCATTCTCTAAATCATGGATTCGGCCGTTCGTTTTTTCCGCCTCACGGTTGGAAAACGCACGATACAGCAACAAGTCGTAAACAATCTTGAGTCCGCCGGCCAGAAAAAACGGCAGGCTCATCAGTCCAATACTGCCGACCAGAACAGTCGCCAGCATGGGCGAAATGGACGCCCCCAACGACCTTGCAACCGCAGTAACCCCGGCCGCGGCGGATCGTTCATCCGGACGCACCACCGCCATCGTATAGGCCTGACGAGTCGGCACATCCATCTGCGAAATACTGAACCGCAACAACAACAGGCCAATCGCCCAGAACACGTCTGGCATCAACGGGACCAAGATCAGCAGCACGTTCGACGGCAAATGGGTGTAGATCATCGTATTAATCAGACCGATCCGCCGCGCAAGCCAACCAGCCGCCAATGCCGAAACTCCAGCCAAGAGATTGGCCAGCAGGAAGATCGTGCCAATCACCGCCGGGTCGAGTTGGAATCGAACGTGAAACCAATAAGCGATAACACTTTGAATGACAAAGCCCCCGCCAAACGCATCCAAGGCGAACAAGAGCGATAGCTTGAAAACGATCCCCTTGGATTCATGAAGCCCCAGCATTGCCTTGGGAGCCGGGATCGATGCATCCCGCGTTGCTTCAATCGCACCAGACATTCGCGAAAACCCAGCGATCAAGACCACGCCGATGCCTGCGTAAGCCAACAAGACGGGACGAAACGCAGCCGATCCTGTTAGACCAAAGGATGCCGAGGCTTCGGCAATCAGCCCCCCCGCCAATGCACCCAACGCGGTGGCAAACGAACCGACAAGATTGTACCAAGCAAATACTTCCGTTCGACGCTCATCGCTGACGATCTGCGAAAGCGATGCTTGCTCCACCGACAGGAAAGGCCCGATTTCATTTCCGCTGGGGCTGATGACCCCAATGGTGGCAGCCAGGACCAACAATAGAAAACTGTTGGTAAGGAGAAACGCGACTCCGGCCAGTACCATCAGGACCGCACCAAGGATCAACGTCCGCCGACGACCGAACTTATCCGCCGTCGTGGTCAGGAACAAAGAGATTGCCGTGTCCCCCACCAAGGTCAAAGTGAGCAAAAGCCCAACCTCCCACTCCTTCAATCCGATTTCGATCAAGTAAATGACCAAGACGACGGAAAGCAGCCCATACGCAAACATCCGTGCGCTACGCGTCGCAAACAGCAACCCTCTGTCGTGTGATTTCATTGCAGATGTGCTTTTGCTGCTCAACGACTGCACCTAAGTCAGCAGCCTAACTACAGGCGATTCAGCCTGGATGCTGATTGTGGTTCTCAACCGGCCATCGTATGGTATTTATACCAACTAAACAACACCTTTGGATCAGCTCACTCGCATTTCCCATTACAGACCAATGCCTTGGCCTGCGATCATGAAAAACAATCAAACGAAAGGTCACTTACCCTGCCAACTCCCTCGCGCAGATGGTCGATTTCAGGAACATGTACCTAATGAAGTTATTGAAGAGCCGTCGTCAAATCGTCGTGCGATTTCGGCATCTCCATAGGATGGTGGAGTGTGAAGCCCGAACCAAAAGCTGAACAGAAGATCGACCGGCAGCTGAACTAGCAGTTAGGATCGTCCAAGACTACAGGCAAATGCATATCACGGCAGGGCTTGGTGCTGCCGTGCGCGAATTTCCGCTTACCACATCAGGAATAACAAATCTTAAGCCCAACGGGCTGGCACACCCAATGCCGGGTGCCGTCAGGCCCCGGTTTAGATTGAATTTGAAGCTCAAAGGCCTGGAAGGCCGACACAGCAATTGCAGTTATTGCTCGAACGACAAATCGTCAGAATTGCGGTGTTGGCTTGATCGTTGCGTATGTTCCATCACCTTAAGTAGGCGAGTTGCCTTCGGAACATTGCGGATATTCTGAATTGAAACGCGGACGGTGCAAATGATAGGCAACCCAGATGGCATCTCTATTCGATGTACTTTTCGGAACAGTCAAGGCCTTCGATACCGACAAGATATTGAGTGACTTTTTGGCGCAAGTAGTAGAAGGAACGGCTTGACTCCTGGCGTGTTCTCTCTGGCGATAACTGGAATCGATTGAGTGATCACAATCCCGTTGTTGCTTAGTTTCGGTAGAAATCCACCCACTCAATCTTGAATGACTTTGGATTGTCCGCGAAGAACTTCTCGGGTAACTGCATCTCGAACGAGCCATCTTTGAGCGGAATGGCTTTGGTCGGCTTGCCATCGCTATCCAAAATTTTAATCTCCATCCAATAAGGACTCTTTGAGTCCAGCGGCGAATCTTCTTTGCCGTCTTTCCAA
>CAITIF010000347.1 GCA_903892365.1 uncultured Pirellula sp.
CCGGTTTCAGCATGTCGTCGTGGACCCGAATTTCTCGCAGAACCGTCCGAGCCACGCTTTCCGCATCGCTCCGGTCATAGATAGTGAATTTTTCAGGGTACCCCAATACTTTGGAGTGGCGTTTCAGGATCTGAACACAATGAGAATGGAAGGTTCCGATGGAGGGTCGAGCGGGAGCGGGTTGCCCCCGCCGGACTCGCTTGGGAAGCTTCAGCTGATGGCTGATCCTCTCCTGCATTTCCAGCGAGGCTTTGTTGGTAAAAGTCACGGCTAGAATGCGGTCGGCCTTGATTCCGTTCCGAATCAGGTTGGCCACCCGGAACGTAACCACCCGCGTTTTTCCAGTCCCAGCCCCCGCTAGGACCAAAAGAGGACCGGTCAGGGTATCGACTGCAGCTTGTTGTGGAGGATTGAGATCGGGCATGCCGGACAATGTAATGAACATTGAAGCACAAGAAAGCCCTTTCAAGTAGAAAGCCATTTCCAGTCAGAATCCGGGGCGATACGGCCGTAGGCCTAGGATGCCCCGTAGCTCAGAAAGAGCAATCCGAAGCCAGAGAAAGAAAATGTGTTCCTTTGCCCTCGACGAAGTGCCGGAAAGCGGTTATTCTCGTACCCTGGTTTCTCTGGAATTTCCGGGGATTTTCGTTGATCCGTGAAGCATTTCGTTGGTTTCGAATTCAATTATGTACGCGATTATTTGTGACGGTGGCCGCCAATTCAAGGTAGAAGAAGGCCAATTGCTCGACATCGATTACCGTGACACCGCAGTAACCGGTGATAAGGTTGAATTTGATCGCGTCTTGGCAATCGGTGGCGAGTCTGGCTTGACCCTTGGTCAACCTACCGTTTCCGGTGCGAAGGTCAGTGCTTCCGTGATCGGTCTTGAGCAAGGCGAAAAGCTTTACATTCAAAAGTTCCGCCGCCGCAAAAACTACGAAGTCCGCACAGGACACCGTCAAAAGTACACCCGCATCAAGATCGAATCGATCAATAGCTAAATCTTTGCTGGATGCCCTTCGATCCTAAAACCCGTTTTACATTTTGGTTCTTACGGGTACTAAGGTAACAACGTTGGCAACCAAGCACTTTTTCTTAACAGGCTATCGAGGGTGTGGTAAATCCTCGGTCGGTAGGATTGTAGCCAAGAATCTAGGGCTACCATTTCGCGATACGGACGACGAAATCGAGTCCGAAGCTGGCTGCTCCATCGCGGACATCTTTTCCACTCAAGGCGAACAAGCCTTTCGAGATCTAGAGAGCAAACAGCTCGAAAAAGTGGTTTCATCCTCGTCCGCAACAGTCATTTCGCTGGGCGGCGGCACCGTTCTCCGAGAGACAAATCGGAATCTGATCAAGCGAAGCGGATGCACAGTCTGGTTGCGCGCATCACCTGAAACCATTTTCGAGCGGATTGCGGGGGACGCAGCTTCACAGTCGCGACGTCCCAAGTTGAGCGCACTCGGAGACCTGGATGAGATCCGAAAGGTATTGGACCTTCGGCTTCAATGGTACCGCGAAGTCGCATCCTTTTCGATTGAGACCGACGGATTGAAGGCAGATCAGATCGCCGCTACGATCGTGTCTTGGGTGCGAAGCGAATCGTGAAAGCTCTTTCGAAGTTGAGCCGCTAGGTAAAAATGAACGGAATAGAAATCGGCTTGTTTGTATTTGGCTTGCTCCTTCTGGGGCCGTTTCTCAATTTCGCAATCTATTCCTTCGCGTATTTCCCAAGAGCCATCAGCCCATGGCAGACGCCCTCCGAAGGCATTCCCAATAGAACTCTTTGGAGCCGCGTGCCAGTTCTTGGATGGTTCAAAAGCAGCCGCCAGGAAGCTGAGATTTTCGGACGCTTTTATTGGGTCCGTCCATTCTTGATTGAGCTGGGGACTCCTTTCTGTTTGGTGCTGCTTTATCGTTATTGTATCGACGGTGCGTTCATGCCGACCGGCCTTCCTGCAATTCCGACATCCACGTTGCAGCATCAGTTCATTGCCTTTGCAGCACTTATTTCCTTGATGACGGTTGCAACTTTTATCGATTTCGATGAACGCACGATTCCGGACATGGTGACCGTTCCGGGAACGCTGATCGGCTTGATTGGTGCCATGGTGATTCCGGATTGGCGATTGCACGAATCGATCCCGCCCGTGTTCCCGGCACTTCTTGGGCCGGCACTTCCCATGCAAGCAAACTCACCCTTTCTGTGGGACATATCCTTTCATGATTCGACAGGACTTTTTCTGGGGTTGTTCTTTTGGAGCGGTTGGTGCTTTGGTCTTGCGGACCGCCGATGGATCTCGAGACGCGGCAGCAAAAAAGCGATCGAGTACTTTTTTGCGAGACTTCAGCGCAGCCCCAGCACCAAGCTTCTGGCTGCGCTTTGGGTCATCGGCTTTATCGGAATCGTTATAGCGCATGCCAATCTGGATGCAACCAGATGGGAGTCGCTGCTCTCTTCCTTGTTTGGGATTGGGCTGGGCGGGGTTCTGGTATGGGGCTTTCGTTTGGTGGCCCGCCTCGCCTTGAAGCAGGAAGCGCTGGGGTTTGGCGACGTGACGTTGATGGCGATGATCGGGGCTTTTTTTGGATGGCAAATCGTCTGGATGGCATTCTTCATTGCTCCGATCTGCGGGCTCGCTTTTGTGATCATTTCTTGGATCATCACACGCGACAATTCCACACCGTTTGGTCCCTATCTTTGCGCTGGAACTTTGTATGCGATGCTCGACTGGGTTCGGCTTTGGGATTGGTTTCAGATTTACTTCCTGCCCCCCATCTTTATTCTGCCGTTTCTTGGTGCGATGCTGTTTGCCCTGGGGGTAATGCTATGGATTGTGCATCGAATCAAATCGGGCTTGATTGCCTAAGACGCTTGATTCGCTGGGGGCTCTGTCGGCGACTGGGCTAGCCCAACGTAAAGCAGTTCCCGACCCCATTGTCGTCCAGCCCCATCAATTGCCTCCATCGTGCTTCGATCATTGCGGTGAAGGGCATACCGGCAAGGCCGTAATTGCCAAGCGAGTAGCCGTCGTTGACCTCTACAAGAAGCATGTGGCCTGCAACCGTAATTCCCCAATCCATAGCGAACGCGATCGGTCGCTCGGAAAAAGCGTCCAGGGCGTCCTTCATCATTTCTGCGACGGGGAAAATCAACGGATCCCCTTTATAATTGCAGACCCCCAAGATCTTGTCGCGAAGAATGTAGGCACGCCATTCGGAGGCGAATTCGATCTTTTGCTGAGCCAGGACGG
>CAITIF010000348.1 GCA_903892365.1 uncultured Pirellula sp.
CTCAGTGGACGTACTGCCGGTAAGCCAAGCGGTCCGGGCGCACGCGCTTCGGGCCCTGGTGGAAAACGAGGTGGTAAGCCATCAGGTGCGCCGAAAGGCAAACGAGGCGGCAAAGGTCGTCGGTAAGGTTCTTCGTCTACTCGACGTTACCAAAAGGGGCAGACCTCGGTAACGTAATTAACATGGATCTGCACCGCATCCCGAAGCTTTCTGTTGGGTTGATCCCAATGGAAAGCAAAGACCGGAAGCTACAAGTCGGGCTCGTCTCGGTCTGAGCCAGCATCAATCGAGTCCAGAAACTCCGTTTTCGTGGCCTCTAGTGAGTCCATCAATTATCTGGATTCGACATTCCCATTTCTTGGAAATGTTGACCAGAATCTTGCCCGAAGTCCTTTGAATCCGGCTAAAGGCCGCCAATCGGGGCGGGCCGCCGGGCCTTTGGGATAGCATCATTTGTTGGCTCAATCTGTCTTGACCTGGGTTTCGCTGGCTACGTACACTGCCCCCCTTACGTAGCTCGCTTGAACCAGAACGAAACCCAGTCACGACGAACATGGGCTTGGCAAGCAGGGTTGCAAGTTAACTCCGTGGGCACCCGCAACGCTTTGCCCCGCATTTCAAAAGGGATTACGATGCGAATGAAGAATCAAACTCAACGTAGGTCTGTCGTTCGAACTGCCATACAATTGGCTTTTGTTGCGCCAGTCGCTTTTTCCATCGGACTACCGTTTGCTTTCGCTCAAGATGGTTCTGGGCGTGGTAACCTAGGCAAAAAAGCGGTTCCTGCCGCAACGGCCTCTTCGACCAAAACGCTTGCTGACGATCCCAATGCGGGCCCCGCCGTGGTCGCAACGGTCAACGGGACGCCCATTTCCATCAATGAACTGGCAGCTCAATGCAGAATGCGGTTTGGCGAAATGGTGCTGGAAGATCTTGTGAACAAGACTTTGATTTTCCAAGCTTGCCAGACTCAAAAAGTGGCAGTTACTCAGAAAGAGGTTGATGACGAGATTGCTCGTACGGCAAGCAAGTTCAATCTTTCGACCGCCATGTATCTCAAGCTGATCGAAGACGAACGAAACATCACACCCGAGCAATACGCGTCAGACATTATTTGGCCAATGCTTGCGTTGCGGGGATTGGCGAAGGAACAAATCAAAGTGTCGCCCCAAGAGCTGGATTTGGCATTTCAAAGCGAATTTGGCCCAAAGGTCATGGTTCGAATGATTGCTTGCAAGGATCCTGAGAAAGCAGCTCAATTGCACAAAGAGGCGACTGCGAAGCCAGATTCCTTTAAGATCCTAGCCAGGGATCACAGCGAAGACGCCACGAGCGCTAGCGCCGAAGGGGTTCTGCCTCCGATCCGAAAGCATACTGGTGATGACGAACTGGAGGCGATTGCGTTTTCGCTCCAGCCAAACCAGATTTCCAAAATCTTCGCAGCTGGAGATATGCAGGTCATGCTGCAGTGCGTGAAGCACATTCCTCCTCAGAATCCTCCTGCGGCTCAGATGCAGGAAATCCAAGCTAGGCTCAAGTCCGATCTTGAAGACGTGAAGTTGAGAGAGGCTGCTGAAACCGTCTACGGTTCGCTTCGCCAATCAAGCCAGATCAGTATGGTGTACGCTAAGCCAGAGCTCCAAGCACAGTACCCTAATGTGGCGGCGATTGTGAATGGCCAAAGCATTTCGATGCAGCAATTCGATCAAGCTTGCGTGAAGCGTCACGGCAGCCAAATCCTCGAAGGCGAAATCAACCGAAAGCTAATTGAAGTCGCTCTCGCCAAGGCTCAATTGCAAGTCACGCAGCAAGACATTGATACCGAGATCGCTCGGGCAGCGGACTACTATGGATTTCTGAATAGCGACGGGTCCCCCAATATTGCCGACTGGGTCAAGCACGTTCAGGCCGAAGACGGCGTAACCATGGAGGTTTACATCCACGATGCGATCTGGCCAACCGTAGCCCTCAAGAAGTTGGTGGACGGAAAAGCTCAGGTTACCGAAGAAGATCTGCGAAAGGGCTTCGAATCGAATTACGGTCCTCGAGCTCAGGTGCTTGCGATTGTTTTGAGCAATCAGCGAACAGCCCAAAGCGTTTGGGAGATGGCTCGCGGAAAGAACTCGGAGGAGTACTTCGGCGAGCTTGCCAACCAATATTCGGTCGAACCAAGCTCGCGAAGCAATTTTGGAAAAGTACCACCGTTGCGCCAGCACGGTGGCCAGCCCAATCTGGAGAAGGCAGCTTTCTCCTTAAAGCCGGGTGATCTTTCGGGCATCATCGAAGTGGGGGGCCAGTACATCATTCTGAAAAGCCAAGGGCTAACAACGCCGGTCGTCACTGAATTCAATGCGGTCAAGGGCGAGCTATACAAGGACATCCTTGAAAAGAAGCAGCGTGTCGCCATGGACAAGCACTTGTCGAAGCTGATGGACGAAGCTCAGATTACCAACTTTCTGTCGCTCAAGAAAAGCAAAGTTGGCAATGCAGAGACTCAAGCCGCTCTTGATACCCTGAACCAAGAGACAAAGACACGGTAGATTCCATGGGAACCCAAGGCATTCGACGCAGGTTTCCCAAGCAACGTGAAACCGTGCTCGATATTCTGATCCAATCGCAACGGATCCCAAGCTTTCCAGTCCTTCGCAAGATGAACCTTGCGAAGGTGGATCTTGCGAGATCCGCCAGCCCGAGTCGCATCGGTTGGACTTGTTTGTTTGGCCGAGCGTACGCGATGGTCTGCGAGGAACTGCCCGAGTTGCGGGACCTTTACGTTTCTTATCCCTTTCGGCATCTATACCGACATCCAAATTCCGTTTGTTCTGTTTCCGTGCAAAGGAAAGACGACAACGGTGTAGATCGCTTGATTTGGGGCCGCTGGGTGGCTGCTGAATCGATGACACTGCTGGATCTCCAGAAACAGCTTGACGACTTTCGCCAAGCACCTTTGCAACAAGTTTATCGCGAAGGTCTAGCTCTCGAACGAACCCCTTGGTTGCTTCGGCGCTGGAGCTGGTGGTGC
>CAITIF010000349.1 GCA_903892365.1 uncultured Pirellula sp.
AGTTTCCGATTCTAACGCCTGCTGGATTGGATCCTTTGGAGCGTCCAGTTCCGTCCGATTTTGAGGCCAACGAATCAGGAACGGCAGATAAAGTCAGTACACGTACGCACGAGGTTTCTTCTCATGCATAGTCTTTTCGCTTGGATGGTTCCGATTTCGCCTCTGTTGGGGTGTATTGCATGCACGATTCTATCCGTCCGAGGTGATCGTAAGATTGCGCACTTACCCGCCATTATTTCGCTGGTGTTCTCCGCGTTGTTTACGATTTGCTTATTGCTTTTTGGAGCCCAAGGGGAATCCGGAAACACGCTCTTCGAAGGCTATCGTTATTTGAATGTTGGTGGGCTTACTTTAGACATCTCTTTGAAGGTGGACACGCTGTGTTTGTCGTTGCTGGTAGTCGTGACTTCGATTTCGGCCATGATTGCGATCTACTCCAAAGACTACATGCATGATGACCCGGGCTTCGCTAGGTACTACGCGGTCTTCTGTGGCTTCGTTTTTTCGATGACCATGCTGGTGCTTTCCCACAATCTTTTGATGTTGTATGCGTTCTGGGAAGGTGTTGGTACTTGTTCCTATTTGCTGATTGGCTTTTGGTTTAGAAAACCGAGTGCCGCCAAGGCTGCCACCAAAGCATTTCTGGTAAACCGAGTTGCTGACTGTTTCTTCTTGTTTGGTATTTTGCTGCTCGCCTACACGATGGGTCAAACCCAAGGTGTAGATGCAGCGAATTTCTTTGCGAGGTTGGACTTCACGAACATTTTCAGCGCAGTGCCACTGATGGCGACTCAGCATCCTGAATTGCTTACTACTATTGGTTTCCTTTTGATGATTGGAGCGATCGGTAAATCAGCGCAGTTCCCGTTCCACGTGTGGTTGCCGGATGCGATGGAAGGTCCAACGCCTGTATCGGCTTTGATTCACGCGGCGACAATGGTGACCGCGGGGGTTTATTTGATGGCTCGGTTGTCTCCCTTAACGGAATCCACCCCAGCGGTGCTCAGCGCTGTCGCATGGCTTGGTGGCATTACCGCGTTCATTGCAGCTTGGATGGCGTTGTTTCAAGATGATTTAAAGCGAGTACTGGCCTATTCCACAGTAAGCCAATTGGGTTATTTGTTTATGGCACTTGGGGCCGGAGCGATCAAAGACCTGATGGTGGTTGCTGTAACCGCAGCCATGTTCCATCTTGTGACCCATGCGTTCTTCAAGGCGCTTTTGTTTTTGTCCGCTGGTAACGTGATGCATGCGATGGGCGACATTATCGACATGCGACAGTTTGGCGGTCTTCGGAAAGTACTGCCCAAAACAAACATTTTGTTTCTGATTGGTGCTGCGGCCTTGGCCGGACTTCCTCCACTTGCTGGATTTTTCAGCAAGGACGGAATTTTAGCGGTCCTGGCCGATGCCAGCAAAGATGGCGAGTACGGCAATCAATTTTCGATTTTGCTGGGAATAGGATTTGTGACCGCATTAATGACAGCGGTTTACACTTCCAGAGCTTATTTCCGGACGTTTCATGGGAACGAAAAGGTTCCTGACGAGGCTGGACATCACGCACATGAAGCAACCAATGTGATGCTTTCGCCAATGTTGGTGCTTGCCATTGGGGCTGTGGTCGCTGGTTTGGCTTTAGGGCCAACGCATGTCCTGGGCAATTATCTGGGTCAGACCCCCGCATTGCACGCTCATTCAGAGCACCACGAAGAGCTTTGGGTGATGGTTGTGTCTGGGATACTGGCGGTTGTCGGTATCGGGATTGGATATGGACTTTCCAAGGTAGGGCCCAGTACGGCTTCTTCGGGAGCTTGGGTCGCATTCGTCGATTTTGGACGCAATCGTTTGTACATCGATTGGGTGTTCAATTTCTTGCTCGTTGCTCCGCTTGAGTGGTTCTCACGATTGCTCAGCTGGTTCGACACAAATGTCGTAGATAGTCTTGCGATGCAAATTGCTTCTGTTCCTCGCTTGTTTGGTCTACTTGGTCAACGAGTTCAAAACGGACGATTGCCAGGATACTCGTACATTACAGCCGTAGGAATCGCGGCACTTGCCGTCTGGATCGCTACTCGATAGCAACACACCATCACATGACACTTCTAATACCAATCCTAATACTTCTCCCACTGTTTATCGGCATTGGGATTTTAACTCTTACAGATTACCACGTGCACGTAATCTTCGTCGCCATCACCGACAATTACATTCACCTATGCGAATGATGATGGTTCGACACCTAGTGCTAGAAAGACGTTTTTCTCTGCCTGCAGAAGCAGCTCAACTGAGGC
>CAITIF010000350.1 GCA_903892365.1 uncultured Pirellula sp.
ACCATTCGTGACAATGACCGCGCCGAAACATGGGTCGAATATCACAACTGGAACCGCTCGGACGATACAAACAAAAAACTCAATCCAAGAGACAGTATCAACATCGCCGTCCGAGCCTCAGCAGCCGGCAGACCAGATATCGCCTTAGAGATCCTGTCCAAACATACCGATGCGGACTACGCCAAAGTCTCCGAACCAATCCTGCGCGGCGCCCAGCGTCAATATGTGCGTGCCTATATTCGCCAGGGAGAAACCGCTAAGCTCCGCGGCCTGCTGGAGGATTCCATTCTACCGGGCAAGTTTGAACAGGCAGAGAAAAACTACCTAGCATTTCGACTTGCAGTCTTGGAATCGGATCAAGACAAAGCGGCCACTTTATTCCAACAGATCGCCGCCTCTGCCGATGAAACAGCCCTTACCGAAGACTACTATCTTCGTGCTCTTGCAGTCGCTGCCCAAAGCCCATTCGGCTTGCTCGTCAATAATAGGCAACCGCTCGATGTACTAATCGACCGAGCGCTTGCTGCACCGAACCAATCCAAGCTGAAGGATCTCAATACAACATTGCTGGAAGTAGACTTCGACGGATTGAAACAACAACCCCAGTGGCTTCATTTTTTAGAAAAACAGAAACTGGCCAACCGCTTCACTTGTGCAGCACGCAATCGCGATGATGTCCAAACAAGCATCATTTTTAATGCAGGCTCTTTGGACCACACCAACCAAGCAACCGCCTTGGATCGAGAAGGATATATTCCAAGATGTGTGCACGTTTGTGTTGATCCTAATGGTAACCTGCTAGTGAGTTCCGTTTGGGAACGACCAAAACAGCAAGACTCGGACATCGCGAAACAAGACCGCCGCAAAGCCAACCTTGTACTTGCTCTCGCAAAACTCAAAGAACTGGATATGCTCCGCGAGGGACTATCTGAGAAGTGGGGAAAAGGTGTTCAAGCTATCCTGATCACCGAATCCGCTAAGCTACTGCCAGCGGAGCCATTTGTCGAAATGTTGCGAGAATCCAACTCGCCCGAGCTTCAGTCAATCTTGGTATCACTCCTAGGAGGATATCCCCCATCCCAATTCAGTGAGGATGGTTTTCGCTATCTGAAATTGCGATTGCTAGACTGGGCCGAATCGGCACCCAAGGCTGGACTGAAGAATGCTTCGGATTGGTGCTTGCGTCAATGGGAACTTCCACGAGAGAACTCGAACACAGCCTTAAAAATCCAACCCGATCGGAACTGGTTTGTCACGAATTTAGGACACACCATGATCATTCTCGATCCCCCCGAACAAGTTCTTCTGGGAAGCGATACATGGCGACGCTGGATCAAAATCGATCGACGCTTCGCAATAAGCGAAACAGAAGTAGCAGGAAAGCAGTACGCTGACTTTCTCAAGGACCCACGCGTGCAACGATGGCTGAACCAGGATCGAACCGAACGTGCGTCGCGATTGGCTGCTCCAGAAATGCCTCAATCTGGCGTCTCATGGGAACACGCAATTCGATACTGCCAATGGCTCAACGAACTAGAAGGGGTCCCAGAATCGCAATGGTGCTATAAGAATGTTTGGAACGAAGACGGCCTTCCCATCATTCCTGAAGTGGATTACCTCGATCGAACAGGCTTTCGGCTGCCGACCGAAGCCGAGTGGCAATACGCTAACTCCGCCAATGCATCGACACCTTGGGCTTTTGGATCGGATCCTACGGTTTCTCAATACTACGAATGGACATCCATCAACTCGAATTTGCAACAACAGCCCGTCGCACAACTGCGTCCAAACGCATGGGGCTTTTTTGACCTGGGGGGTAATCTAAGCGAGTGGTGCGATGATTTCTATGATCCGCCGTGGCGATCTTCAGAGCATTACTTCGTCGTCGATAGCGGGAACATGGATTCGGAAGAGGGAACTTATTGCAGCCTGCGCGACGCCCGCTTCAGCGCCTCACCACAAGCTTCCAGTGTTCCGTCGCGAAAGCGACTTTCATCCTACCTATTAGGCTCGACCGGGTTCAGACTGGCGCGAACAATATCGCCCGCAACGACCAAGTAACCTATTTCTAAGGAAGCGACATTCTTGCTTCCCAATCGCGGCCTCCAAGAAACCAAAGTAATTTCGAGACAACTCGTTCTCTTCACGTAGCGTTAAGGTTCACCCCGCTAACATAGGCACAAGGGGATTCAATCCTTCACAGACGTCTCAGTATGACTCTACTTTTCTCAAAACGAGGTTTGCTCATGTCTCATCCAAAGAAGCCAAATCGATTTCGGACCTTGCGTTTAGAAAGCCTTCAAACGCGCGACCTCATGGCAGTTGACTTTGCAGGTCTACTGCGGTCGGGCGATCTGCCTACCTACAGCATCGACGGCACTGCTAACAACGCATCCAACTTGGAATGGGGAAGCACGAATGAAAAATTTCTTCGGCTCGCTCGAAGTGAATATGCAGATGGGGTTCAATCCATCGCCGGAGCAACCGCCCCCAGCGCTCGTGCGATCAGCAACGCATTGGCCGACCAAGGATCTCAGGATACCGTCAGCAATAAAAACCTATCGGCCTTTGTATATGCCTGGGGCCAGTTTCTGGACCATGATCTAACGCTCACCAACACGGGCAATGAAGTCATGCTGATCCAAGTGCCTAAAGGAGACACCTATTTCGATCCGAATGGAACGGGTACGGTAACCATGCGTACCAGCCGTTCCGCTTTTGAATCGGCTACCGGAACCAGCGCCACCAATCCGCGTGAACAGGTCAATTCTCTATCCGCCTGGATCGACGGTTCGATGGTGTACGGATCGGACAAAACGACTTCCGACGCCCTTCGTACTTTTGTTGGCGGTAAGTTGAAGATGAGCAGTGATGGAATGCTGCCGCTGAACAACGCCGCAAACTTTCCCAATGGCACAGTCCCTCAGGCTAACATCGGTATCGTGCCGGACGACCAACTTTATGCAGCTGGTGATGTTCGTGCCAACGAGAATATTGAACTGACCAGTTTACAGACTTTGTTTGTTCGCGAACATAATCGCTGGTCTGACCGGATCGCTCGCGAAAACCCAAGATTGAATGATCAGGAGATCTACCAACGAGCCCGAGCAATGGTGATCGCAGAACTTCAAGCTATCACTTACAACGAATGGCTGCCTGCCGTTCTTGGAAATGCGGCCCCTGGCAGATACACAGGTTACAATCCCAACGTGAACCCAGGGCTTTCGAACGAGTTTGCTACCGCTGCATTCCGATTCGGCCACAGCTTACTGGGCGATGAGATCGAGTTTCTTGACGAGAATGGCAAGCCGATCGCAGCTGCTGTTCCTTTAAGCCAGGCCTTTTTCAACCCTAAAGTCTTGGACGGAAAGCCGATTGATTCGATTTTTAAGTACCTGGCGTCCGATCCGTCATCGGAACTGGATCTGAAGATTGTTGGAAGTGTGCGCAACTTCTTGTTCGGCGCACCAGGATCAGGCGGCTTTGATCTTGCCAGTTTGAATATCCAACGCGGACGAGATCATGGTCTCGCGGATTACAACGATACGCGAACATCGATCGGCATGCCGCGAATTAGAACCTTCGCAGACATCACAAAGAACCGGGATGTCCAAGAAAAATTGAGACAGTTATATGGATCTGTCGATAAGATCGATTTGTGGATTGGCCTGCTGGCCGAAGATCAATTGCCCGGCGCCAGCGTCGGACCTACTACAGCCAAAATCATTCGCGAACAATTCGAACGAATCCGCAGCGCAGATCAATTCTGGTATCAGCGATCTTTCAGCGGCCCATTGCTCCGCGAGCTTGACAGCACCAAGCTATCAGACGTCTTGAAACGCAACACCTCCATGCGCAATATCCAAGACAATGTCTTCCTCTTTCATTCAGGAATAGAAGGAACCGTCTTCGCAGATACCAATTCCGACAACCGTCGCCAATCCAGGGAAACTGGGCTGGGCAATTGGACCATCGAACTTGTTGATTCCGAAGGGACCTTAGTCTCTTCCGTAAGATCGCAGCCCAATGGTTCCTATCGTTTTGATGTGCAAACCGGCATTCGGACGGATGATTACAAGGTTAGGATTACCAAAGATCCACAAGGCCGTTTGCTACCAGAACCTTTGTCGCGAAATGTATCCATCACGCGGGGTGACCAGTGGGTAAACCGAGTTGACTTTGGTGTCCCACCGTCTCGACCAGCAGGCGGATCGACAACCTCTGGATTGAATTCCTCGAATTCACTTCAGGCTCCCTTGGTCGATTCGGTGGCGTCCTCGTCTATGGATCAAATTCTGAGTGAGGTCGAGCTTCGACGCCAATCACGTCGACGTTAAACCCAGGGTCTTAATGTTTAACAGTTAGCCGCAGTCGTACTTTAACGCGATGAATATTGTTTTGCGCCGGTGGTAAAGCATAAGCGATACCATCGGAGGGTTATTTCGTACAGCTAGGGTAAGAGCAAAGCGAACGGCGTTTCGTGGTTGGATCGATCCTGTGCTTGATCGTGCAAACGCAAGAATTTTGCGTTCAAGAAAGGATGAAGACTTCGAAGGCGACGCCCCCTAACGGTTTACTCGGCCCACGATTCTCGCTCTTGTAACCACACCAAACGAACGACTATCTTTGGCTGCGGTAGCGGTTCCACCAACAAGATAATAGCAATCAGTAGGAACGGTGCAGGGTTCGGTGATTTCGCTACCGTTGGGATGTGCAGGTCCAATCCAGCCTTTGCCGAAAACTGATTCGGGAAGATCTTGCTCGATGCCATTGATCAACATCCTCCCGTTAACGAATGATATTGTTTCGCCGGGCAAACCAGCAACCCAGAGTGCGGAGATTTTTGTGGGAGGAATTGGATCGAATACGACAGCATCCCATCTTTTGGGAGAGCTGGTTCTGTATGCATTAAGATCAGCAATGAAATACACCTTGGCCTCGATGTAAGGTTCCATCGATGCATCGCCATTCAGCGAAACAATCGCGAGATTAGGCCTGGAGGCGGCGTACGAGAGATATGCTCCAACACTTGCAAGCAACACAGCGACTAATGTCGTCGCGACAAACAGCGTACGAGTCGAGAATCGGAATCGCATTGTCATGCAACATTTCTGAAGGAGAACACATAAACTCAAGGGACTGCCGCCTAAACGGCCTCGATGGTAAAAATGCGGGATCGGCAAATAATGCGTAATTTTTGTTTTGCCTTAATGTTCAGTAAGACACCGCTTGTCTATGACCTCCATTGAGTCAATGATCTCATCAATGCATTTCGAATAGGTGGTAATCGCACTCTATTTTGCGTTAGTTATTCCAAACTGCATAAGCACTAATCTTTTCGAAGGAAGCCGAACCAAAGAATAAACCATTTTGTGGATCAATTGGGGCCCACCAGGAACTTAAATTTCGGCGTCAAATAAATCCGATGCAACCGTCTCAAATTGACATAGGCGAATTTGCCTCAACGAAAAAAAACCATCAATGAAAAATCAGCCTCTTTTACTCGCCGCAAAAACCACCAGAGATGGCGACGCAGGGCGAAACGGTTGAGGACAACTGGTCTACACTGGGCAAAGTCTTTCGAGCAGAGGTTGTCAAACC
>CAITIF010000351.1 GCA_903892365.1 uncultured Pirellula sp.
TCTCCGCGACCTATGAAAAGGTTATCGAAGAAAAGAAGCGTCGCATCAACGAATACAAAGACGCAATCAGTGCCATGATCGCACAAGAGGAAAGCAAAAAAGCCAAACTCTCCACGATTACCGAAGAAGTTCAGAAACTCGAAAAGCTCAAGTCCGGTGCTGCTGCCAGGGCGAAACAACTGGTCGACAAGTACCAGGGCGATATCAATTCAGTCAAGAACGATCCCGAATATCTCAAGTGCCAATCCGCCTACAAAGACTTTTCGAGCACACTTATCGAAAAGCAAAAGCGCGCTAGCGAGCTCGAAGAAGACTTGAAGCAACTCATTGCGAACGTCGGTGGCCATAAGGTGCAAATTCAGTCGCTGATGCGCGACTTGGACAAGCTCAAGGAAGAAAAGCACGACGCCGTCGCCGATATCCTGTCCGCAACCGAAGAGAAACAAATTGCAGACATGGTCAATGGAATCTCCAATGACCGAACCAATGAAGAACTGCACCGTCTTCGAGAGCTTCGACAAAAGGCCAGCGCCAATGCAAAGATCTCTCGCGAATTGGCTGGTATGGATACTAAGAAAGCAGAAGCTGACTTTCTTGAGTATGCTCAGAAGACCGCTGCCGATGACGAATTCGATGCTCTGATCGGATTGTCTGCCAAAAAGGAAGCGACCGAATCCAATATTCCCGATACGAAAATTCCAGAAGCTTAATACACCATGAATCTTTCCTCTCGCTGCTTTATTTCATTCTTCGTTTCGTTCGTGGCAACATCTTCTTGTGTTGGATGGAGCGTTGCCGATGAACCTTTTTCCGTCCAATGGGCATGGTCGGAACAGGAAGCAAAATCAGCAGGGGATGGCTTTTGGCCTCAGTTTCGCGGACCAACTGGCGACGGGCACGCGGCCGATTCCGCGAATCCGCCGACGACTTGGAGCGAAACCGAAAACATCAAATGGAAGATCCCGATTCCCGGCAAGGCATGGTCCTCGCCGGTTGCTTGGGGGAATACGTTGTGGCTTACCACAGCCAGTGAAGACGGCTTAAGCATGTCCGCATTGGCTATCGACCGAAAGTCTGGCGCCGTTCGATGGAACAAAGAAGTCTTTGCGAACGATGCAACTCAACCCGATTTTCATGTTTTCAATTCTTATGGATCACCGACTCCGGTTCTAGACAAGGACCGACTGTATGTTTCGTTCGGAGCCTACGGCACCGCTGCACTGAATCGGGATACCGGCGAGATCATTTGGCAACGCCGAGATCTACCTTGCAACCATTTTCGAGGTCCAGGATCCTCACCCATTTTGTATCGTAATTTGCTGCTGTTTCACATGGACGGTCACGACCAGCAATACGTGATTGCACTCGATCGCAAAACGGGCGAGACCGTTTGGCGAAAAGATCGCGAACTGGAATATGGTACGGACGACGGAGATATCAAAAAAGCATTTAGCACCCCACTGTTGATCGAAGTCTCCCAAGGGGACAGCGTCTCGAAGCAAGTGCAAATGATTAGTTCCACCTCGAAAGCCGTGTTGGCCTACAACCCGGAAGATGGAACAGAATTTTGGCGAGTTCGCTACGACGAGTTTTCAACGACAGCTCGGCCTGTTTTTGATGGCAAGCAGCTCTTTATCAGCACTGGCTTTGGAAAAGCAAAGATGCTTGCGATCAGCCCATTTGGAACTGGCGATGTGACTTCGACGCATGTCGCTTGGGACAGTGCCCGAGCTATAGGTAGCAAGCCTTCTCCCATTTACGACCAAGGCTCACTTTATTTGCTCGATGACCGTGGGGTTTTGAGTTCGGCAAATGCAACCAACGGCCAAGCTCAATGGCAGCATCGACTAGGTGGTGACTTCAGCGGTTCACCCATCCTTGCCAACGGAAAAATTTATTGTTTCGATGAGCAGGGCAAAGGCCATGTCTACTCGACCGATGGAACGGAGATTGCCGTGAACGCCTTGGATTCAGGTTGCTTGGCGTCCCCCATTGCGATCGGAAGGGATTTGATCGTTCGCACAAGAACGTCCCTTTATTGCATCGAATAATAAGGCCCCAGGCATTTGGCAATAGGTCAGGCAGATCTGAAATGCTTTGGCCCAGCGGATTTACTGAGACGATGCAATCAAAGCTGCAATGACAATGATGATCAGCATCCCAATGAACATGGCAGCAATCACACCGGTCA
>CAITIF010000352.1 GCA_903892365.1 uncultured Pirellula sp.
AACAAGCTTCTCGTTGATTCTACGGTGGGAGATCAGTTGCTCGACGGTGATGATTTCAAGTTGATGTTCTGCAGCCATCTGCATCAATTCATCACGGGTGGCGCGGTCACCGTCTCGATTTAGGATTTCGCATAAAACCCCGGCTGGGGTCAGGCCGGCCATACGAGCCAAGTCGACCGCGGCTTCGGTGTGACCCGCTCGACGTAATACTCCACCTTCCATGGCAACCAAAGGGTAGACGTGCCCGGGCTTCACAAAGTCGGATGCCATGGACTGGCCATTGGCGAGTCTGCGAATCGTCTCTGCTCGTTCGCCCGCAGTGATTCCTGTTTTGCAACCAGAATGATCAACCGGAGTCATGAATGCAGTCCGCAAGGGCGCGGTGTTCGTATCGACGATGGGCCTCAGATCCAGTCTTTCGCAAACGGAGGGGAGCACCGGTGCACAAAGTTGTCCATGTCCTTGCAACATGAAGTTGATAGTTTCTGTAGTCACGCCCTGAGCGGCGCAGATAAAGTCCCCTTCGTTCTCCCGATCTTCATCATCGAGAACGATCACCACCTGCCCTCGTGCAATGGCTTCTACGGCTTGGTGAATGGTGCTGAATGTTTTTTCTTGCTTCATATTTTTGGAAATACCTAGGAAGATTATTTGAAGCCCAAGCGTGAAATCAGCCCAAACGTGAAATCAGGATATACTTTCGCCGGGGTCGTTGCCTTCCAAGTTGTAATCTTTCATCTTTTTGTGGAGAGTGTTTCGATTGATACCAAGACGCGTAGCCGCCTTCGTTTGGACGTAGTTGCAAGCACCTAAGACTTGCGAAATCAGTTCCTTCTCAACGCGATCGACAACCTTGCTGTGCAAATTGGTTTGGTCTGCCTCACTGATGCGAAGCCCTTCATGCACGACCTCGCTCACCAAGGATTCAAAATCCAGGGCTCGGACCGAGGACATGGCCGAAGGTTTGGACGCTCCTGAAACGCAACCGGGCAGTGAGTTCAGAGTTAACTCGTCCGAATCAGCCATGACCACCGATCGTTCAATGTAGTTTTGTAGCTCCCGAACGTTGCCAGGCCAATGGTAGTCTTGCAAAGCTTGCATGGCTTCGTTTTGAATGTGCACCACGTAGCGGTCGTTGAGCGCACTGTAGTATTGCAGAAAATGCGAAACCAAAGCAGGCACATCTTCACGCCTTTTGCGGAGCGGCGGCAGCTCGATTGGGACCACGTTTAACCGCCAATAAAGATCCTCGCGAAACTTCTCTTGTTGAATCTCTTCCGCGAGATCGCGATTGCTGGCTGCGATCACTCGCGTGTCGACCGTTACCGTCTCTGTGTCTCCAACCCGCTCGAATTGCTTTTGCTGAAGCACTCGCAGGAGCTTCACCTGCAAATGGAGCGAAGTACTGTTGATTTCATCCAGAAAGATTGTGCCCGAATGAGCCGTTTCAAAGCGGCCAGCGCGATTTCCAACTGCTCCTGTAAATGCCCCCCGGACGTGTCCGAAAAGCTCGCTCTCAAGAAGACTTTCGCTGAGCGCCCCACAGTTTACTTTTACAAACGGGCCGCCATTTCGGTTGCTTAACTGGTGAATGGCGTTCGCAATCACCTCCTTGCCCGTTCCCGTTTCACCCAACAGAAGTACGGAAGCGTTGCTCATGGCAACCCGGCGGGTAATTCGATACACGTCTTGCATGGCAGGACTAGAACCAATCACACCGGGCAGCGACCCACTCTTGCTGAATCGATAATTTCCTTCGTTTTCCAGTCCGTAACTGGCCATGGATGAGCAGCTTGTGTTCGACGCCTTGAAACCCCTGCCAGCCGTCTGAACAAGCGGCAAGGAGATTAGGGAGCGACCTCAGCCCAGGTTCTTTTTCCCTTTGCCGCTTCAATCGCATCCAATACTCGACCTAACAGGACTCGCAGGTCCGTTTCATTCGGTCCCCGCAAGTTATACTCATCGTACTGAGCGTTTTCAGTCTCGGAAGATAGCTGGAGCCCAAATTGCTTCACCGATTGCACAAAAATTTGGCTTGCGTGCTCTCGTTCGGGCAACGGGAGCGATTTATCCAGCACAATCGCTACAAGATGTTTTTGAGCGACAGGCGTTTCAGCCCAGGGAATAAATTTGGATTCCGGGGTCTTGGAGACTTGAAGGGTCTTAAAATCGACCCAATAAGCATCTGCCAACTGCTTCCAAGCTAGCCTACCGACGGAATCCACTCGGGGGGCTTGGTTGACGATTGCCATCCGCCGCAGGATATCGGACAGCCCCGACGACTCTGGTGGGACCGAGCCGACAACGACACGATTGTCTTCACCCAAAATGCGGTGGTCGCCGTCGCTGAGCGAATCGGCAAGAATCGCGATGGGGCAAGTCGAAGTGGTCGGGTTGGCTCGAATTCGCTGAACCATTTCCCCCAATCGCATTTCGAAAACTCGATCCACAATAAAGACGGATTCGATTGGCAAGCCTTGGCGAATGGCAGCCATGGCTTGGCTTGCCGACGACGTCTCAAAAACGCGATACGAGAACTGCTGCAGAAGTGTCGAGACTTGAGTTCTCAAAGAACTGCTTCCGCCGACTAGCAACACCAAAGGCTTCGCATCCAATTGCCGCATTTCGCGTAAAAGCTGCTCCAACTTGCTGCGACCTCCAAAGGACTTGTCCTGCAGTTTTAAAGCACCTTCTTGGTCAGTCCCATAAAGTGCCTGCACAAGCGACGCTGCGGCTTGGTATCGAACGGATGCAAACCCCGACGAGCAAGCATTCACCAAGCGTTCGAGCACCGGGCCGGGTATACCTTCTTTGGAAACCCATCGCGACAAGTTTTGAACTGCCAAAAGTTGTGCGGCCGAAAGCTTTTCCTTGACGGCTGAATCCCAAATCAAACAGGCGAACGCATCGGTGTCGATCGTTTCCGCCGGAATGCTCTTGAGCACCATTTCAGGGGTCCATGCGTCGCTCGCATCACGGCTTGCATCCTCTAACAAAACGGCGACTGCCTCTGCCGAAAACACATCGATCGATTGACCTGCTCGTAGCCCGCTGCGAGCATGGTTGACGGCTTGTTGCCAAAAGAGATCTGCATTTCTTGCGGGCACTTCAAGCAGCACCTTTTTGTCGCTGGAAAGCTGCCAAGTAAAATAAGAATCAGCCTCATCCGACCAACGGAATCTTTGGAAATCCGAAAGAGATTTCTTCATGGCAGCAATAGCGTGTTGGTAGACTCTCTCTGCCGACGGAATGGTATTCCCATGGCTGGATGCGACTTCCGTAAGCAGCGACCGAACTTGCGAAGAAAGCTCTGCATCATGCGCCGCAGCGCATAACTCGATCATCAACGATGATTCTCCAACACCAGCAGCCAATTGGACCAAGCGACCTCGCGCTTCAGCATCTGGGGAAGCCATAGCTGCTTTCCAGGCGGCAAAGGCAGGTTCGCCCATCAGCATGAAGGCTTCTGACATCGTTGAGTTCGGTGCATCGGCTTGTTCAGAGAGCAGCGACTCA
>CAITIF010000353.1 GCA_903892365.1 uncultured Pirellula sp.
CACCTTTCTTCTACGCATGCACCTCAGCCATCGTTATCCGAGCGAATGGAACACCAAATGGCTAAGGGCATTGGGAGTTGATGCAATGGCTTTGACGCTTTGTTTTTGGGGCCTTTCGGGGCTCGTGATGTGGTGGCAAATCAAAGCGACTCGTCGAGCAGGTGGGGTAGTGCTGTTTGTTAGCTTGATAGCAGCAATCACGCTCGGGCTGAGCATGTACAGCGTCTTGACAATATGAGTGCATTCCAGATTTGAGGTAAGCAAAAGATGTTCACTAAGTTGCCGGCTACGGTTTTGTCGGGTTATCTCGGTGCCGGCAAGACGACGCTGTTAAATTATGTCCTGTCGAATCAGCAGGGAATGCGTGTCGCCGTAATTGTCAATGATATGAGCGAACTCAACATTGACGTCGCCCTCGTAAGCTCAGAAATCAAGTCTCTTGGGCAAAGAGACGGGGCTTTAGTCGAACTTTCTAATGGCTGTATCTGCTGCACCCTCCGAGACGACATGTTGGAAGAGATCACAAAATTAGCATTGGCCGGTCGTTTCGACTATTTGCTCATAGAAGCCACCGGGATTTCTGAGCCGATGCCTGTGGCAGAGACATTCGTATTTCGCGATGAGTATGGGTCTGGACTGAGCAACCTTTCCCGCTTGGATGCAATGGTTACCGTCGTAGATTCGCGAGCTTTCTTGGAGGATTTTATGTCCTTTGATTCGCTTGCCCAACGTGGCCAGGAGATGGACAAGACGGATCAGCGAATGCTGTCTCAGTTGCTGGTTGATCAAGTTGAATTTGCAAATGTCCTGGTTGTAAACAAAGTCGACTTAGTGACAGGCGAGCAACTGGTCGAGCTTCAGAGACTATTGAGGGAACTCAATCCGCAAGCAGTCCAGGTTGCAGCCCGGTATGGCGAAGTCGACTTGCGTCATATCTTCGATACGAAGTTGTTTGACGAGGTAAAAGCTGCGGCTACGCCGGGCTGGCGATCCGATTGGGCCACCAAAGTCTCCGAAGTGGATGAGTATGGGTTTAGTAGTATTGTCTATCGAAGTCGGAGACCTTTTCACCCCGAACGGCTTCACCAGTTGATATGGGGCGATCAATTGAGCGAGACAGCTCGCATCAAGGGCTTTGTTTGGTTGGCCAATCGACATGATATGGCTGGGTTCTGGTCGTTAGCTGGCCGGATTCACTCGCTAGTTGCCTTCAGTCCCTGGTACATCGCACTCGATCATGATCGCTGGCCCTGGGATGATCGACGCATGCTTGATCGGCTCAAAGGACTGTGGCAAGAACCCTATGGCGACCGACGACAAGAGATCGTATTGATCGGCCGCAACTTAGACGAGGATCGCATCCGCAAACTGCTGGACGACGCGCTTCTAACAGATGACGAATTCCAGGCTGGACCAAGAGCATGGACCGAGCTGCCCGATCCCTTACCGAGTTGGCAAGTCCCGAACGCGGCAAGCATGGTTGATGAAGAAGCCGAACGTATTCAGAGGGAAGAGGAACTATCCGAATGGCAGGAGTTCCGATAAGGCTCACACGAATAGTCAGTTGCAAGTCCCGGACGCCCGTCAGGCGAACAACTCAATTGAGTACGGCCATTCGAGCTGTCACATAGGTTGCAAAGCAAACCCAGCCGAAGTGGGGCAAATGGCATATAGCACTAAGCCAAACGCCGCGCGGTGGTGGCTACCAAGACAAGCAAGAGCAATGCTAGTCCGGCAGCGATACCAGTTGCCATCCACAAGTTGTGGAGATGAGTGAACGTGTAGGTGTAGCACATATTGAGTACCAAGGCGGCCAGGATCAAGCCGACTTGCAGTCGCTTCCAGCTCACTTCGTGCATCGATGCGATCGCTGCTGCCGTTCCCACGCCCGCCAGCATGAAGATTGTCGTCCAGATAAATCCGATCTTCGATTCTATGGATCGCGGTAAAACCTCGGGACGAATCAAAGATCGAAACCACTCGCTCCGTGTGTCGTTGGGGATCTGAGCTAGGAACAACGCGACGATGGCCCCCGTCAGACAAATGAGAGTTGGACGCAGGTGTTTTCTGTTGAACAGATTCATGGGGCTCTGACGTTAAACGCTTTTCGACTTTCTATCGACACTGGTTGCAATGTCCACGCACCAAGATCTCGGTGACTTCTCCAACGCGTTCCGTTACGCGTTGGCTGCTCGCGGTGAGCTGAACATCATCCAGACAAGTCACTTCGCCGCAATCTACGCAAAGAAAATGTGGGTGTGCAGAATCGTGCCCGGTGTGTCTGTCGCGAACCACCTCAAATCTCCAAACGTGGTCTCCTAGTTCAGCCCGACGCAGCAATCCGACCTGGGTCATGCTGTTCAGGTTGCGAAACACAGTTGCGCTGTCGACGCCTAGAGGTGCAAGTCTCTCTGCAACTACCGAATGTGGCTGCGGTGAGTTTGAGTTCAGCAGCATTTGCAGGATCGCGATTCGTGCGGGTGTTGCCCGTAAGCCCACCTCGCGAATCGCATGCTTGACCAATTCAAGCGATTCGTCGTTATCTGTCACAGATCTCTCTCTCCCTTTGATACTCAACTGGCAAACCGTCCGCCGGCTGATTTCGAGCGCGACTGCTTAGACAAGTATACCCGAACCACTCGCCACTTGCAAACGTATTGCATGTGCAGTACGCTAGTGTTTTCTAGTCCCCTTAGCGAAAGGCTACCATGTGGCGATCCTATTTCTGCGCGATTGCGTTGCTTAATTCTACCATCCTGTGGAGCCTGGCAGGAGAACCCGATTCGATCGTCGTGGTTGTGCCAGATCCAGATACAGCGGCTGTAGTCTCAGCGAAAGTGCCTGGCGTTCGAATTGGAGTTCTTCAGGTTCACGCCGATGAGCCAGATGAGGTCATCAATGCTAGCCCTTAAACAAGCGTACTCCGGTCGGTTTTTTGCAGATTTGGCAGGCGCGGATCGGTAGCCTGGACACACGATGTGTACGGTGTTTCAACAGCGGTGATGCGAGCATGTCGATGTTTTCC
>CAITIF010000354.1 GCA_903892365.1 uncultured Pirellula sp.
AACTTCATCGCGTGGCGATTGATGGTCACCTTGGTACAAAATTTTGATCGCATCCACGGCATCCTTGTTGTCCCGCATCAACAAGCCAACCGTTGGTTTGCGAAGCTCCTGACGCAGTCGCTCGATCTCCCCACGCCAATGATCAAGCTCCATTTGTTGCGCATCGGTCAACTTCGATCGCAGCTCTTCCTCGGTAGGTGGCTTTGCCTTTGCGGTCCCTTTTTTATTTTGCTCGGAATTCGTAAGGCGATCATCGCTCGGGACTGCATCAGGCTCCTTAACCGACTCACCTTTTTCAGGAACGATGCTCTTTCGAATACCATCGAGCAGCGATTCTATTCTCGTTTCCAACTCCGCAACGTGCCCATCGATCGTCGCATTGTGTTTAACCATTTCATCCTGAGTCGACTTGAGATCGATCGACGTGCTATCGGCAAATTGCGTGGCTGCGAAAAACGCTCGAAATCGGTAGTGATCCGCTTGCGACAGCGGATCCGTTTTGTGGTCGTGGCATCGGCAGCATGACATTGTCAATCCAAGAAATGCACTTGCGGTAGTTTCCGTAAGGTCTGACAGAACCTCAATGCGTGCTCGGTCTTGCTCGTTAAATAGTTTCGCCGCGTTGTCATACGGCCCCAGTCGCAAATACCCGGTTGCAATTAGCGAGTCCCGTTCGGCCTCGTCCTTAGGTGCCCCCGACACCAATTCATCTCCAGCGATCTGCATCGTGAGGAATTGATCGAACGGAAGATCATCGTTCCATGCTCGAACTACCCAATCGCGGAACCGCCACGCTTCTTTCCGAAACTCATCCCAATCGAAGCCGTTGCTATCGCTGTACCGGACCACATCCAACCACATTCTGGCCCAATGTTCGCCGAACTCTCGATTGCTCAGCAATCGGTCGACAGTCCTCTCGTAGGCATCCGGACGATCGTCACCTTCAAAATGTATCACCTCATCGAAAGTGGCTCGCACTCCGTTGAGATCGAGGGTTAGCCGTTGTATCAATGCATTGCGATCTGCGTCGCGAACCGGAACGAGACTCCTGTTATGCCAATCTCGAGCAAGGAATCGATCGATCGGATGCGAGGACCACCCATTCAAACCATCCGCAAGGTTTGAACTGTCGGACAGGATCGGGATCTCCGGTCGGGCGATCGGTTTCAAGGACCAAAGATCGAGCCGTTCACCACCGTATAGTTTGCGAATTGGATTATCGGGATCGACCCAAGCATTTCCGTATTCGGTAGGAGATGCTTTGTCGTTATCCGCTCCGATGCGAGGACTCGGTTCATCAGCAATCGCTACAAGCCATGTTGCAAAACAGCATACGGTAAGGCCGCAGGTCCACTGTAGCAGCAAACACGCTCGGTTCTGGTCGACGGTCCGAGACATGTATTTCATATCAAGATATCCATCAACGGTTGAGGGGAACCTGCGACGCCGGTAATCCGTTCGTCTCTCCCGTTCACCGAGAAAGAGAGGCGATCGTAATCGATTCCCAAGGCAGTCAGGATCGTTGCGTGAAGATCTCGGAATTGAACGGGGCGTTCTACTGCCATCAATCCTAATTCATCGGTGGCACCGATACGGGTACCTGCTCGGACACCGCCACCCGCCATCCAAATCGTAAATCCCGCAGCATTATGCTGCCGACCGAGGTCTCCTTGACGCATCGGAGTTCTTCCAAATTCACTTGCCCAAATCACCAATGTCGATTCGAGAAGTCCTCGCTGTTTCAAATCGGCGAGCAACCCCGCCACCCCTTGATCGGTCCACTTGGCTCGCGGTTTGTGATTCTCTACCAATTTGGCATGCGCATCCCATCCATCTTTGTCGGGCATATCGTACAGTTGGACAAAGCGAACCCCGCGTTCCACCAATCGGCGCGCCATGAGGCACTTGCGAGAGAAGCTTGCGGTGCGTATTTCCGGGTCGCCAATTCCATAGAGTTTATGAATGTGTTCCGGCTCATCATCGAGCTGGCTCACTTCCATCGCCGCGGATTGCATTCGATAGGCCAGTTCATACGTTGCGATCCGAGCATCCAATTCCAAGAATCCTGGATTCAATTCTCGATGCTCGCGATTGAACTGTTGGAGAAGATCGATCGATGCCCGCTGCCCTTCGGCAAAGCCTGGGCGAGGCAATAAGTCCCTCACAGGGGGACCAGAATGGCGAAATCGCGTGGGCTGAAACGCAGGAGGCAGGAAGCCGTTGGTGTAATTGGCAGCTCCTCCGAGGGGCCCTGCATCAAACAATACCACATAACCCGGTAAATCCGAGTTCTCCGTGCCCAACCCGTAGGTAACCCACGACCCGAGACTCGCTTTGCCAGCCCGCACATCCCCCGTGTGCAGCTGATAACTGGCTGGCGCATGATTGTTTGAGTCGGCTTGCATGGAATGGATAAAGCACAAATCATCCACATGCTCGGCCACATGAGGCATCAATTCGCTAACCCACATTCCGCTCTGGCCACGCCGTTCAAACCGGAATGGGCTTTTTAGAATCACGTCATCGCATCCGTGGAAGACGTTCGCATGGCGTGTCCCATTCAAGGCCGCCCGGAACGATTCAGGGACGGGCTTTCCATCCAAATCAGTGAGTGTTGGCTTGTAGTCGAACGTATCGATCTGCGATGGTCCCCCCACCATGAAAAGAAAGATGACCGATTTGGCCCGAGGTGTGAAATCGGGTTTGCGAGGCAAATAAGGGTTCAGCGGATCGACTTCGCCGACGCCCAACAAATCCTGGCCTGAAACCGTATTCCGTTCCAACGCCTGCAGCGCCAGCAATCCGAACCCACCTCCGAGCCCGGACAAAAAGTCCCTACGACTGGCGAACGAACGAGCTTCCAGGAAATCAGGTGGCATAACGCTTCAGCTGCAAAAACCGACCAAGCAGACAAAAATCACACGCTGGGCAACATTGTAATGCAGGCGAACCGGGAAGGGGGCAAACAAGGGGGGCAAACTGGGTGCCTGGCACCTAGTTTACTCGACTTCCAGTCCGTGGCTGTTGTCAGCCGACGGACTTCCGACGCCACCTCACGTATTGAAAGTGTGTGTGTCTCTGGGGTGTCCATTTTGTACGACGGACTGGAAGTCCGTCGTACAGGAGCGTAAGGTGCCTGGGCAAACTGGGTGCCTGGCACCTAGTTTACTCGACTTCCAGTCCGTGGCTGTTGGCAGTCGACAATGGTACAACGGACTTCCAGTCCGTGGCTGTTGTCAGTCGACGGACTTCCGACGCCACCTCACGTATTAAAAGTGTGTGTGTCTCTGGGGTGTCCATTTTGTACGACGGACTGGAAGTCCGTCGTACAGGAGCGTAACGTTTGAGAACGCTATCAGTTCGATCGGGCTATCAATTGTGCGCAGCCCTAGTAAAGACCGTTTTGCCTTCCTTGATGGTTTCCAAAACGACGATGTCCTTGATCGTGGTCGATTCCACCTTGAGCGGATTCTTCTCGAGGATCACCAAGTCGGCAAGCTTGCCCGCTTCCAACGTTCCCTTGGAGGCTTCCTCTTTCAACTGGTAAGCGGCCATCGCTGTAACAGCTCGGAGCGCGTGGTAGGGAGGAATGGTTTCTTCCGGTCCAACCACTTGGCCACTAGCCGAAATACGATTCACACCGGCATCGACCAACGCCAAAATGGAGGGGACAGGCGTTACAGGCGAATCATGTGAAAAGGTGAACGGCATACCATTTCTTAAGAAAGTTCGAGAGGCCAGTGCTATAGCAGCTCGTTCCTGCCCCCAGAGCCTGATCACGGCATCTCCAGCCGTCGCGATTCCCGCCGTGAGGAAACTCGGGACTGCGCCGTAGGTTTTTATTTTTTCGATCTGGTCCACTCGCACTAACGCGGCGTGGACAAAGACCGGTCGATGATCCCGCATGCCATACTTCTTCACCGCCTTAGCGATCGCTGAAAGAGCTTGATCTGCGGCCGCATCCCCATTCATGTGCATATGGATCTGTAAGTCGCTCGTCCAATACTTGTCAAACACGGCATCAAGAACTTCATCAGGTATCTGACGGTACCCAGAGAACGCACCGGTCTTGCCTGGCGGATTCTGAGTGTACGGCTGAGTGAACCAAGCGGTATCGAGACTCCCATCCAACCAGAACTTGACACCTCCCATTCGAACACGGTTCACATAACGCCGATCAAGATCCGGGCGAGCGGTCCTCAATTTCTCGACGATACCATCTGAGTTAGGGTTGTATTGGGATGCGACGGAGTAAGCTGCTGCGAGCGTATCATCCAACGACGAATCTTTCGCAGCGATGTAGAGGTCGATGGGCAAGAGTTTTTTATCGATCGCATTGAGAACGATTCCGATATCATCGTTACCGAGCCCCAAACCAGCCTCCATCGCGGTAGTCTGACCATAGCTCGCCCAAACCTCTGCGGCTCCGGTGATTGCCCGCGCTGCCAATTCTCCGGTGAGCGCGGGCCGCTTGCTCCGAACCGCATTCAGAGCCGTTTCCTCCATCGGGCCCAACAGCGATTTCCCATCGGTTTTGCGGTCGAATGATCCACCGGTCGGGTTCGGAGAATCCGCTGTGATCCCAGCCGCTTGGAATGCCTGGCCATTCGCAGCGCCCAAATGCCCCGACGAATCGACGATCATCACCGGGCGATCGGCCGATATTTGATCGAGTTCTTCGCTCGTCGGAGCGCGTCCTTCCTTCAGTGTTCTTGCTTGATACCCAAATCCGACGATCCATGCACCCTCGGGGGTGCGTTCCGCCTGTTTTTTCATCCTCGAAACAAGTTCCGCGATGTCGGCACAGTTGAATAAATTGGCATCGACCAGGTTCTTTCCAAAGTAGACAAAGTGCCCGTGCGTATCGATAAACCCTGGCAAAAGCGTCTTGCCTTTCAGGTCGATGCGTTTGCTGTTGGCACCAGCGAGTTTTGCCGACTCGGCAAGCGAGCCAGCGAACAGAATCTTCCCATCCTTCACCACCAAACTTTCAATATACTCCGGCGTCGTCCCTCGCATGGTGAGGATATCCCCCCCCAAGTAAACGCGTGTTTCCAACGCAAGATTGGCAGGCTGCTGAGCCAAACAAGTTGCCCAAGAAAAAGCCCATGATAAAACGAATGCCTTAGAGAGAAAAAGCTTGCCCTTGAACATCAATAAGCCCTATAAATGGAGGAGTGACGCGCGAAAAAAGCGTGTAAGAAATCGCAGATAGTCTAATAATCAAGCGAAACCTTGACAACGAGCATGGATGATCACGTCGGTTTTTGAGAACCCGTAGAACTCCTCTTGACTCGACATTTTCCCTATTTCTATAAGTCCCACGTTGCGCTAGCTCGGTTGGCGGCGGGCGGTTTATGGACGAAGTCCATGGAGAATGGCGGCATGCGATATCTAATATGCTTTGGATTTCTGATCTTTGTCGGAACTGCTTCCGTCACCGTCTCTGCGCAGTCACCTACCGTAAGGAAAGACGTAGCGTCCGAGGAAAACACGGACAACGCGGATGCCAAAGCCGATTCAGATGATGCGTCCAGACAATCGAGTGAGTCTTGGGTGGATCGGGATATGGATGCTGCCAGCGGCAAGCCCGCCGCGTTGTCGGAGTCGTGGTTCGCGCCTTCCTCCGATGGTAAGATGGAACTTCTATTCGGTGCTGGGACACTCAAGGCCAGCGGAACGTTGTCCATCTTAACGGTCAACGGAACACAACGATCCTACGTGCCATGGAGCCCCCTCTTTCTTCTTCCTCCGTCCCCATTTGGACTGGATACATCGACGTTCGAGATGCATGCTCGACAATCGAGTTTTCAACTGCTCTATGACGGCCCGACCATCGATGGATGGAAGACGGGCTCGCTCGCCAAGCTCTACATGTCGAACTCAAGCCTCACTTCGGATACGTATGGCGTTTTACCGATAGTTGCATTCGGCGAAATGAGGAATGACGATTGGCGTTTCGCGATCGGTCTGCAACCCGACTTATTCGCTCCTCGCGATCCGGTGGTAGTCCCAGTTACGCTGATGGGCGGCACCGGCAATGCAGGTACGTTTCGAGGTCAAATTCGCCTTGAACGCTTCTGGACGCCTAATGAAGACTTCCAAGCGACTTTGCAGGCCGCGCTTAGCGATCCGATATCCACAGTGTTGTTGGATGCGACGCGCCGGACAACCGAAGCGAATGGTCTGCCCAATTTTGAAATCCGAGGCGTCTTGGGGTTAGGGGCTAAAGAGGAATTGGTTGGTGGGCGGACCGAAAGGCCAGTGGAGCTAAGTGTGGCTGGGTTGGCGGGCCAGATTCGAAATACTCAAAACGTATTCGATTTAGATGATATCAATCCCAATCTCCCGGTCCGTTCGGTTATCAACGTCGGTGGATTGTCGATCGATGGCAAGATAAACCTGACTGCCAATACCGGACTCATCGGTGAAGGTTACGTAGGGCAAGGCCTCGGCAATTACGCGGGTAATATTTTCCAAACCTATCATCCAGAAACTTACGCAGTGATTCGCGGTAGGGGTGGTTTCCTGGAACTGTTCCATTATTGGAACGACCGTTTGCACGTTCATGTCGGGTATGGAGTGGAAGGACCACTTCGCCAAGACTTGCCGTCGGTGGGTACCGGCATCTTGAAGAATTCTGCTTACTTTGCAAGCATGTTCTGGGATATCACGAAATTCCTTCAGTACAGCTTCCAAGTTGACTATCGCCAGACGGACTACGTGACGCTTAATGACAATCGAGGCGTCGTTTTCTACAATCAATTCGTCATGCGGTACTAGTGCTTTGTTCCAAGGAAGAATTAGGGTTGAGGTTCACTTGTACGATGGACTACTAGTCCGTCGGTGGCAACCTTAGCTGGCCATAAATGGGAATCGATCCGTGTTTTGATCTTCCTAGCCCCCGTCGGTTTTGAGAAACCTTTCAAGGCTCCCACGAAGTACGCGGGTATGACATACAGGTATCGCGTTCATGTTTGTGACATAGCACAGGTGAATCAAGCCGCCGGCAAGGAAAGGATACTCGCTTCGCTTGAGGGCAAATCGGTTGCGACCGAGATGCCACCCACAATGAAGTTCGAATGAGGCAAACTGGCGATGTTCGGCAGCGTGAATCGCATGTTCGGATCCTATATGTTGATCGACAACGGAAGTATTACCCTGGGGCAATTGGTAAGCACGAAGATGGCGGGGACACAGGACTTAAAGGAGCTAGAACGCAATTTCTCATTGATCATGGTTTCGGTGAATAGTTTTCACGTCCGTAGAAACAAACTACAACTCCTGAGCGGTGGCCGTTTGGTTGTCGAGTTTCGCGCTGGGCAGTAGAAATCACTAATCGTACGGGAACGCGTAGCGAGAGTGCGATAGGTTGCATCGATATCTACACAAGCGGTCGCTCGATTGCTTAGGCGGTGAGTGAGGGCATGGAGCGGGATGTTCAAAGTCGGTCACTTTTCATGTTAAGGATTCAGGCTCTCTGCGGGTGTTCGAAGACGTTTTCGTCGGATTTACCTCACCTTTTTGTCTTTTTGGTTCGCCACTTATTCAGAATTAGCAACGAGAATCGACTTGATCCATAGATCCAACATCGACGAACAGCTTAAACCGTTGAGGGGAATTCTTCTCAATCACCGTATCTACGGCGAGATGGATAGCCTAGATGTGTTACGTCTCTTCATGGAGCACCACGTTTTCGCTGTATGGGATTTCATGTCTCTGCTGAAAGTACTCCAAAGACGACTCTGCTGCGTGGATGTGCCGTGGGTGGCTCCCGCTAATTCGCAAGCCTGCCGCTTCATCAACGAGATTGTGCTCGCCGAGGAGTCTGACGTTGACGGCACAGGGCGGATATCCAGCCATTTTGAGCTGTATTATCGCTCAATGCTACAATGTGGGGCCGATACTTCTGGAATCGATGGATTCCTTCGTGATATTCATCAGGGTGTTCCAGTTTTGACAGCCCTCGGATCACCCGCAGTCCCTAAAGCCGCTCGCCTGTTCGTTGAGAAAACCTTTGAGATTATAGAGACTGGCAATCTCTGTGCTGTCGCTTCAGCCTTTTCGTACGGTCGGGAAGATTTGCTGCCAGACGTTTTTCAACGCATCGTGGACAAGTTGAATAGGCAGGTTGGTGGGCAATTGGATTGCTTCAAGTATTACCTCGAACGCCATATTGGCTTGGATGGCGACGAGCATGGCCCGATGGCGACTCGGCT
>CAITIF010000355.1 GCA_903892365.1 uncultured Pirellula sp.
CGTTTGCATCGGTGGCCGAGACCGCAAAACGCTCTTTATCACCGCTTCGGATTCCCTTTATTCCATTCGAATCCGCAACGCGGGCCTTGTGAACGACAGTGCCAGCGACATTCAGCCGTAAATTGACAATGGAGTAAAAAAGACAATGGAAACGTGTGCGTCTGAGGTTTGGCTTGCGTTTTTGCCAGCGTTCTGGACGACATTTAAGGCTTCGCTGATTCTGCAATCGGCGTAGGGCTGCGAAAGGAGTCGACACCTGCTACAATTCGTTAAGATTTTGCGTTGCACTCGCTCATTGAACATCTCAGAAAGTACGGCATGACTACAGATGGATCGGCCAAAGCAGATTTGGATCGCCTGCAAAAAGCTCGAGAGCAGATTCTTGGCCAGCTTTCAAAAACCATTGTTGGCCAAGTCGACGTCGTTGAGCAATTGCTCATCAGCGTATTCGCAAAAGGCCATTGTTTATTGGAGGGGGTACCTGGACTCGCGAAGACGCTGATGATCAGCTCGCTCGCGAAGACGCTGAATCTATCCTTCAGTCGAATTCAATTCACACCGGACCTGATGCCGGCGGACATCACGGGTACGGAAGTTCTCGAAGAGAATCGATCGACGGGTTCCCGGGAACGCCGCTTCATGGAAGGTCCTTTGTTTGCCAACGTCGTTCTAGCGGACGAAATCAATAGAACGCCACCGAAGACCCAGGCCGCATTGCTCGAAGCGATGCAAGAGCGTCAAATCACCGTAGGCCGAGTCCGCCACGCTTTGTCCGACCCGTTCTTTGTGTTAGCAACGCAAAACCCGATCGAGCAAGAAGGGACGTACCCGCTCCCTGAAGCACAACAAGACCGTTTCATGTTCAAAGTACAGGTTGGCTATCCAAGTTTTGCGGACGAATTTGAAGTGGCTCGTCGCACCACCGGAAAGGCGTCAGCAGCCATTGAAGCGGTATTGTCGGGCGAAGAGATATTGAGCCTACAAGAGTTCATTCGTGGCATTGAAGTTTCAGAGAATGTCATTCGCTACGCGCTAGCGATTGTTCGGCAAACTCGCGTTGGACAGGATGGCGTGCCCGACTTTGTGCGCGAGCAAGTTGCATGGGGAGCCGGTCCGCGTGCCGTGCAGTTTTTGATTTTAGGTGCCAAAGCCAAAGCCGCGATGTCGGGTCGATCGCACGTTGACCCCGTCGATATCCAGTTTTGTGCGAAGCCCGTGTTGCGACATCGCATGGTGGTGAACTTCGCTGCTGAGAGCGATGGCGTTACCAGCGATGCTGTCATCGACAGGATTGTTTCTAATACTCCAACCGCACAAGACGAATTGCTTCGCGATGCCAGATTCCAAAGAATACTTGCATCCTGACGCCATTCGACGCATTGCGTCGATGGAGCTTCGGGCTCGCAATATCGTTGAGGGGTTTATGGCCGGGATGCATCGCAGCCCCTATTTTGGCCAGTCGGTGGAGTTCGTACAGCACCGACAATACACTCCCGGCGATGATTTGCGTCACATTGATTGGAAGGTTTGGAGCCGCCAAGACAAGCTCTACATCAAGCAATACGAAGAAGACACAAGCCTTCGATGCACGTTGTTGCTCGATGCGTCAGCAAGCATGTCGTACGGCAACGGAGCCCTGAACAAATTCGACTACGCGGCCACGGTTTGCGCATGCCTCGCCTACCTGACCTTGCGCCAGCAGGATGCGGTTGGGCTGACGGTCTTTGACCAACGGATCCAATCGAGGTTGCCTTGGCGTTCGAGCCGCTCGCATCTGCAATCGATTTATCGATCCCTTCAGCAAACAACACCAAAAGACAAGACGGACCTCAAGCAAGTCTTTCGCGAGATCAGCGAAACCTATCCCAAGCGATCCTTGATGGTGGTTGCGTCTGACTTTCTGGGCGGGGAAGCTCAAACGTTGAAGTCGTTGGCGGCCCTGAAGCATGCCGGGCACGACATTCTGGTGTTTCATATTATGGATGACGATGAGCTCGACTTCCCCTTCAACGATGCAACTCGCTTCGAAGGAATGGAATCGGCAGATCAACTCACTTGCAACCCACGAGCGTTGCGAGACGGTTATCTTGAGTCGCTGCAGCGATTTCTCGACCGAGTGCGTCATGCGTGCGCGAGCGCACAGATCGATTACCAATTGATACGCACGAGCCGCAGTCTGGATGCTGCTTTGACAGCGTATTTAGCGACCCGTATGGCACACATGAGAAAGAAGTAATCGAAAGTGCAATTTCTTTTTCAGCCACTAGCGTGGGGTTTCCTACTGGTTCTGCTCCCCTTGTTGATCCACCTGATTAACTTGGTGCGGCATCGCAGAACGCAATGGGCGGCCATGGAGTTTCTGCTAGAAAGCTATCGCAAACATCGTCGGTGGGTATGGCTAAAGCAGGCACTGCTTATCGCATCGCGCATGCTGGCGGTCGCTATCGCGGTTGCCATGCTGGCTCAATGGATCAGTGGTTCGCGCTGGCTGTCCCTGATGGGGCAAACCACGGTGCATCATTATGTTATTTTGGATGATTCCGCGTCCATGGGTGATATGGCTTCCGATGGATCTGCTTACCAGGCGGCCATGGGTGCTTTGCAGTCGATCGCCTCCAATGCGACCAACCGCGACGGAAGCCATCTGCTGACGGTCATTCGAACGTCCCGCGCTTCGCTGGCTTCACCGAAAGCTCCGTCCACGGAGATTGAGCCTTCAGCGGGAACGGAAAAATCCCCCGGTGATTCATCGACCAAGGTGGGCGACCAAGAGGTGGCAGGCTCCAAGCCAACCGAAGCACCTAGGCCGGACATGATTGCGGATTTGCTTTCACGAAGCGTGCCTGCTGATCCAACGGCTCTTCTGAGCAAGATCAAACTAACGGTTCCGAGCTCGCTGGATTGCGACCCCTCAGATGCTTTGGAGCTGATCGCTCCACTTCTGCAACAAGCGTCCAATGAAAAAGCGATCGTCTATTTGATGAGCGATTTCCGGTCCAAGGATTGGTCCAATCCAACGGTCATCAAGCAACAGTTTTTGTCGCTGCCTGGAGATGAACCAGATTTGCAGCTTGTGGATTGCGCCCCGGACCGGCACGAGAACCTGACGTTGGTTTCGGTGCAACCTCAGCAAGAAGTGCTTGCGGCTGGGGTGCCTGCCTTGCTGAATGTGTCGGTTCGCAACAACGGCGCGGCGCCGGTTCGAAATGTGTCGGTTCGTGTGACCGCGGTCGATTACAGCGATCGGCAATCAGAACCCAAACCCACGGCGGCATTTTCCGGTATTGTGACCGACCTGCCTGTTGTTTTAATTGATCGAATTGAGCCAGGCGAATTAGTGACGCGAAGTGTCCAGGTACTGTTCCCGCGAAGTGGTTCGCATGTGATCGAAGCGCAATTGCCACCCGATCCTCTTCAAGCGGACAACAGTGCGAGATGCGTTTTGGATTTACAGGAAGGGATTCGAGTCTTGTTGGTAGACGGTGACCCGACCGGCAAGCATTCGTTCTTTTTCGAGTCTGCCTTGAATCCGGGAGGCAACGCGAAGACGGGTTTGATCATGTCGCGCGAAGGACCAGAATACTTGCGAGATACCGACGTTGCCTCGCTTCAAAACTACGCCTGCATTATTCTTCAAGCCATACCATCCTTGGACCCTCGCGCCTTGGACAATCTGCACCGGTACGTTTCCCGAGGAGGCGGATTGGCGGTTTTCTTTGGCGAGCAAATGTCGATGGCTGACTATCTGCGATACAACTCTGCTTGGACGAAGCCTCTTGGTGGTGCTGACAATACGACACCGCTGATGCCGTTCTCGATCAAGGGGGCGGCGGACCTTGTTACGAAAGCGGGTGAGACGGCTCCTGATTTGATTGCCGACAACCATCCTATCTTCGAGCCCTTTTTTGGACTAAGCAATTCACCCTTCCAGTTTGTTCGAATTCAAAAATTTCTTGAGATTGAGAACTCGGCAAAGGGGACGGCCTCGGAAGCCAAAGACATTTCTGAAAAGGCGAACGCACTGGCATGGAAACCGGTCGCAACGCTTCGCAACAAACAACCGATCATGATCGATCACGTTGTGGGTGAAGGTCGCGTGCTGTTTGCTTTAACCGCACTGGATCGCACATGGACGAATTGGCCTCAGGATCCAACCTTCGTGGTGGCATCGCTGAAGTTGGTGGGGTACCTTTCCTCTTTCCGATCGCCCGAGACCTCGCGTTTTGCAAGCGCTCCCATGCGTTGGGATTTTTCTTCTCAGGAGATGCTTCCAGAGATTCAGGTGCTTTGCCCGCCTACCTCAGGAGCGGGGGCCAAGCCCAGTTTGAGCTTGAACGCGATTCCCGCTGGTGAATCGTCGTTGCAGGCATCGCTGAGCGCCGGGCTGAATCCAGATTCGGACGAAACCTTGCGGGCGATTTTGTCGGCGGGGAATTTTGAATGGTGGGGTATCACGACGCAAGGGGATCGCATCGTCAAGAACATCGCCAGAAACACACCACCCTTGGAAGGCGAGCTGGCCAAGATTGAATCCGTGGATTTGAACCGTAATCTGAGCGGCGTAAAATTCGCTTATCGAACTTCGGAATCTTTAAGCACCAATTTTTCGTTAGCTGGATTCGCCAATCGAAACATGATGCTTATGGTCTTGCTTTTGGGGCTGTTGATGTTTGAGCAATGGCTTGCATGGAGCGCTTCGTACCACGTAACCACGAAACGAACCTAATGCATAATCCGATCAACCTACTATCTGCTTCGCTAGCCCAAGGTGACTTACGCGTCTTCTATCAGTGGATGCGGATTGAACAAATGGATCAGTGGATCCACTGGTTTGTATTCGCCTGTTGCCTTGCTGGACTTATCTCCTATGTGATTTATTGGTATCGCAAGGATTGGCAGGAGCTGCCTCGAGGAATCGGGTGGACTTTGCTGTTGCTGCGATTCTTAGCCCTGGCAGGCATTTTGATTTTTTTCTTCGATTTGCAGAAGCGAACCGAACAAAAAGTCACTAGGTCATCGCGGCTTGCTGTTCTGGTGGATACCTCATTAAGCATGACTATGCCTCAAGCGGACGACGATTCCAATGTTGCGAATCCAGTGGGGGCTACCAGCAGCCGAATATCGGCGGTGCAAGAATCGTTTGCGAAATCACCTTTGCTGGAGCAATTGCAACAAAAGCACGATGTGAGTGTGATGCGTTTCGATCAAGGCTCGCGGCCGAGTGTCGTCGCTTCCTTCATGAAACCAACTCGGTCGGAAGGGCAACTCGATAGCGAAGCAAGTCGAGTTGAACTCTGGCGGTGGTTATCGGCCCTTACTTGGTCAGGCACGATCGTATTGATGGTTGGTGGCTTGGTCATGGCAATCGCGTTGTTATCACGAGTGTACGGCGATGTGAGAGCCTTTTGGCCGTACGTGCTGATGACTTCCGTGATCGCAGTGGTTTCGGGGTTTGTGATGATCGCGACTGCAGTGTTGCGAGCGGATTCGATTCCTTGGAGCGGACTTTGGAGCATGAATGCTCCTTCATCCTTGGCCCCTTCGCCTTTGGCTCCGTCGTCGAATGGTTCGGGTGCATCAGGCTCCCTTGCAGGCCCTACCGCAAGTACTACAGAGAATCCGACAGCCATCCTGGCTCCCAAAGATGTCGCCTGGGAGACTCAAATCGCTGCGACGGGTGCTGAGTCTCGAATCGGGGATGCAATCAGCAGTGTCTTGGAACAAGAACGAGGTGCCCCGTTGGCGGGTGTGGTTGTCATCTCGGACGGACGAAGCAATGCGGGACTGGATCCCTTGGTAACGATTTCCGAAGCGTCGCTGCAAGGGGTTCCTATCCATACCGTTGGGATGGGTACCGCTCGTAATCCGCTGAATGTACGTATTATTGACGTGGAAGCCCCCAAGCGAGTCTTTCCGGGTGATCGTTTTAAGTTGACTGCCTTGGTCCAATCGTCGGGCTTACAAGGAAAGCCGATCACGATCCAGTTGAGGCGACGACCTGGTGGTCAAAAGAACATTGGAATGTCGATCGAAGAAGAACGCGCGATCACTTTGGAGACCGACGACACGATTTCTACGGTCGAGTTCGAGATCGCTCCCCGTGAAATTGGATCTTGGATATACGAGGCGCGAGCTGTTCCGCCCCAGCAAGACGCTAACCCCCAAGACAATTTCATCGAGACGGAAGTTCGAGTCGTCGAACCGAAATCGACCGTGCTGATCGTCGCAGGCGGGCCAACTCGGGAGTATCAATTTGTTCGGAACTTGCTTTACCGCGACCCTACGGTGCAGTCGCATGTTCTGCTTCAAACCAGCGGTCCGGGCGTTTCGCAAGAAGCGAAAAAGATGCTAACCAAGTTCCCGAGCACGCGGGCGGAGATGAGCGAATACGATTGTGTGATTGGGTTTGACGCGGATTGGACCGCCCTGGATAACGAACAAATCGATGTTCTGGAGAAATGGATTAGCGAACAAGCAGGTGGTCTTGTCATCGTCGCAGGCCCCGTGTCGACTCCAAAATGGGCAGGTAGCCAAGGGAATGCAAATCGCAAAGCGGAAGTGATTCGCAACTTGTCCCCCTTGGTGGTGAACACACGAGGTGCGAGATTGGCATCGATCGGTCGGTTTGAGTCGGAAACTCCTTGGCCGCTGGCCTTCACCAACGAAGCTTGGCAATCCGACTTTACTCAAGTCGCAAAAACGTTGAACGAGAGCAAGGATGCTTGGGGGCGGTTTCAAGGGGTTTATAGCTTCTTTGCCTGTTATGAACCAAAACCAGGTGCCACCCCAATCGCCATGTTCTCCGATCCAACCGCAGCCATCGGTAGCAAACAGCCGATCTATTTGGCAACTCATTTTTATGGTGCCGGACGAGTTGCATTTCAGGGTGGCGGCGAATTCTGGCGGTTACGCGAAGTAGGGGAAGAGTATTTCGATACCTACTACACCAAATTGGTCCGATGGGCTGGCCAGGGACGTTTGTTGCGAGATTCCGATCGAGGTATCTTGCTGCTAGATAAGCAACAAGCCATCGTTGGGGAGCAAGTGATGGTTCGAGC
>CAITIF010000356.1 GCA_903892365.1 uncultured Pirellula sp.
CACCTTTCGTGCCTGCTACCGCTTGGAATCAGATGCTGCGAGAGTCGCGTGAATCAAATCCAAAGCGTACTCCCAGCGACAGCAAGCCCTTCTACCGAGATGCTCTCGAACATGCGATTTCGCTGAATCAGGACCAACCGTCTTGCAGTCCTGATCCAAGTTTGATCGGCCGTTCCAAAAATCCTTTTCAAGTCAGGCTTGAATTGGAAACGCCAACGCTGTCGGCAGTTCAGGTGGATAGCTGCTTTGCGGGCGGCGAGTTTGATTTCTTGCTACCGCCAGCCAAGCAAGAAACCAGCTACGAACTTCAAGCAGACGAAGATTCGGAAAGCTACGATCTGGAACTTGGGCTTCTTGAAAGCGTCCAAGAGATCGCGATCAGTCTGTATCGCGAACCCGCTCGACGGGTCCAACAGGAAGTTCGCTAAGCGCATCGCGCAGCTTTGTGCTCCACTGGTGTGATCCTCTAGCTCACCCAGTTAAGATCGCGTCGATGACGTTGCCATGGACATCGGTGAGGCGTCGATTGATGCCGTTGTGATAGAAGGTCAGCTTCTCATGGTCCAGCCCCAGAAGATGAAGAATCGTGGCATGGAAATCTGGGACCGTGACTTGATTCTCCCCCTTCGCGTAGCCGATCTCGTCGGAACTTCCGTATGTCATTCCCTTTTTGACTCCTGCGCCTGCTAAAAAGCAAGTGAAGGCGAGAGGATGATGGTCACGGCCCGGTGCCCCTACCCCCTGCGTTGTGGGGCTTCGTCCGAATTCGGTCGACCAAATGAACAGAGTGTCTTCGAGCATGCCGCGTTGCTTCAGGTCTTGGATCAAGGCTGCGACGGGTTTATCCATTGTCAGAGCTTGAGCGTCATGATTCTCTTTCATGTTCTCGTGACCATCCCAATTGATTCGAGGTGATCCGAACGACCCACCATTCAAGATTTGTACAAACCGAACGCCGCGCTCCAAGAGCCGTCGAGCAGTCAAGCAATTTTTGGCAAAGCCTTTGTTGTCGGGCTCGTCCAGACCGTACATTCGGCGAGTCGATTCCGTTTCGCTGGACAGGTCGGTAACCTCGGGAATACTCGACTGCATCTGCGCGGCCAATTCATAAGAACGCAACCTCGCAGCAAAGGCTGAATCACCTTGATGCTGGTTCGCAAAATCCCGATTCATGGCTTCCAACAGCTTCATGTCAGCTCGCCGGCCTGCGGCCGATAGGTTGCCGGGTGTTTGCAGGTCGGGAACCGGATCGCCCGATTGAGTTCGAAAAGCAACTCCTTGGTGATTGGCTGGCAAGAATCCGGCTGTCCAGTGGATCGAACCACCCGCAGGTAAACCTCGCGGATCGGGCAGCACGACAAAGGCCGGAAGATTTTCATTCTCGGTGCCCAAGCCATAGCTCAGCCAAGCACCCATGCATGGAAACCCATTCAGAGTGAACCCGCTATTCATTTGGAACGCTGCTGGCGTATGGTTGTTGCTCTTCGCAAACATCGACTTGATAAAGCATACATCGTCAACGCATTCCGCTAACTTGGGCAAGAGACTACTGACCCACGCCCCCGACTTCCCATGTTGCTGAAACGGATAAACACTTTTCATCAGACGTCCCGGCTGTCCGAAGAAACCAATGTTTTCCCCTTTGCCTTCGAGGGACTTGCCATCCATCCGCTCTAGTTCTGGCTTGTAATCAAAGGTGTCCAGATGACTTACACCACCAGCGCAGAAGACTTGTACTACTCGTTTTGCCTTTGGTGCAAAATGGGGTGCGATGGCTGATGATAGCTGTTGGTTGGCGGCACGAGCACGATCACGATCAAGCATCCAAGCCAGCGCAATCGCCCCAAGTCCTCCCCCTTGATTCCACAGAAAATGACGACGAGGCATCGCAGCACTTGGCGCTGAAACCATCGAGGGTTCGAATCGGCTATCGGACATAAAGGAACTCCGTCGAATTGAATAATGCCCAGCAGACACTGAATAAGCCCCGTTGCTGTACCGCCTCGTTCGCACGTTGCAGTTCAAGCTCGCTGGGCATTCGCCCAAGGGCCAGTCGGTAGACCGTCTTGATGGCTTGTGGTTGATCATGGTTCGCTGTCTTCATAGCCCGATCCGCCAAGTGAGTCGCCTGGCGTTGGATAAAGGAGTGGTTCATCAACTCCAAGGCTTGCATCGGAGTTGTGGTCACGCCGCGACGAGGAGTTTTGACGGATGGATCTGGGCAATCAAACGAATCGAGTAAGGGGTCCTTGCCGCTGTTCACATTCATCCGGTACACCGTCCGACGATTGAATTCCGGTTCCGGTCGATCTATGGGAGTGTAAAAGGTTGCGTTGAATTCGGTGGTGGTGAAAGGACGAAAACTTGGACCGCCGCCGTTGGGATTGAGCTGTCCACTCGCAAACAACATGGCGTCTCGGATTGCTTCCGCTTCCAATCGCTTAGGTGCGAATCGCCAAAGCATTTTGTTGTCTCCGTCGATTGAAGAAGCGGTTTCGTTCCAGTCCGATGCCTGGCGGTAGGTATTCGAATTCACGATAAGCCGATGGAGTGCTTTCACGCTCCATCCGCTTTGAATGAACTTCACGGCAAGCCAATCGAGTAGTTCCGGGTGGCTTGGCGGATCACCGCTAGCGCCTAGATCGTTGGGCGTTGCCACAAGCCCTTGTCCAAAATGCAGATGCCATACTCGATTGACCATCACACGAGCTGGCAGAGGATTACGATCATCGCAAAGCCAATTCGCAAACTGAATTCGTCGGTCTTTTTCAGGCGAGTCCGCCGACAAACCAAAGTCAGACTCCAAGCCTTCGATCGCAGACAGTGCCCCAGGGTGAACCTCTTCTGCGGGCATCGTAACATCGCCCCTTTTTAAACGTCGGGTCTTTTCTGGTTGCACACGCACGCCGGTGTAAGACTTAGGTGGATTCTGCAGATCTGCAATTTTTCGCTCGGCCAGTTTTACCTTCGAGAGTGCTTCTTCGTACATGCGCTTTTGCTGAGGTTCGAAACTCGACAGGATCTGCTCCAAGGATGGAGAGAAACCATTGGCATGATAAGAGGTCAAGACTTCGTCATTGTTCAAGGCCCGATCGTAGATAGCGGCTTGTTTGATTTGGCCCGTAAGCCAAGGACGCCCACCGCCGGTATGACGCATCCCGATCAGGATTCTCGCTTTGCCAGCTTGAAAGGTTTGAAGTGGCTTTGCGGGTGTGTACGTTTTTCCGTAAGGTTTCCCGTTGCGATAAAACGTGATGCTGTTGTCCTTGGCATAAACGATTGCAACATGCACGAACGTTCCTGGGGGACTGTCTTCATCAAGATCGTTGAGAGGCGCCGTGCGAGCGAAACCTTCGCTACCTGCCATCCATTGACGCGGTTGGTTTTCACCGAACACAATCGCATCAAAGACTCGCCCGTCTTCTGTTTCGATGGCGATTGCAGCGCCCCCTCGTTGGTCCAGGTTTGCCAGTGAGACCCATGCCTCTAGCGTCCTTTCGTGGATCGATTCAGCAATGGGCGGAGATCGAAAGAATGCACCTTCCGATGGAAGATTGAGAACGCTTTCGCCGCTTTTCAGTTTGGTGATTGCTGCTCCTCCCAATTGTTCGCCCGGTGGAGTCTGTGCGGCCGTTAAGTCAAACTTCCATTTTGAAAGAGGTGCCAGGCTTGCTTGCTTGGCCAAGTCTAGATTGAGGGACATGTATTGCTGAGCCCCTTGTTCCTCTAGTTCCCTAAGCGTCGAGCTCGCACGTTGCATGTCGGCCTGGGATTCGTTCCGCAGGTTGGTTCGTGCCACCATCTCTTCGTGGCTCAGGATGTCTCGTTCGCCATGTTTTACGCCCTCAAAAACGGATTTGATGCGGTAGTAATCTTCATGGCTGATGGGGTCAAACTTATGAGCATGGCATCGAGCGCAATTGATGGTCAGCCCAAGAAAGGATTGCCCCACGACCCCGATCAAATCTTCCAGTTCGTCTTCGCGCGTGATGGCGCGTTGAGTTGCATTCGACTGACTGTTACCCGCTTGATCCCAAGGTCCACACACCAGCAGACTGGTTGCGACGATACCGTCCTTGGTGACTGGCTCGATCGAATCACCCGCGATTTGTTCTCGCATGAATTGCGTGTAGGGTTTGTCCTGGTTGAAGCTTGCTATCACATAGTCGCGGTAGTGCCACGCGTTTTCGCGAATGCGATCGTATTCAAAGCCTTGACTTTCCGTATAACGAGCCACGTCC
>CAITIF010000357.1 GCA_903892365.1 uncultured Pirellula sp.
AGTTGCCTCTCAAAGTACCCCTACATGAAGTCGGACCGCACTTGCACAGGATATGCACATGCGATACTCTATGCAATAGTGGTATTGAAATTGTGGCCTTTCACCATGGGGAGTGGCTGATGCTGGGGCGACCTAAACGCGATGTGACTTTGATCCGGCAGATCAAGGAATGGGCATACGCATGTCTGCCGGTATCCTCCGAAGCGACGTTGAGTGTCATGGAGCTGGAGTGTCACGAGCCGGGCTGTCCACCGTTGGAAACGGTGATTGCGGCGATGGAGGAGGGGAAAGGAACGCGGCAATGGAAGTTGCACAAGCCGATTCCAGATGTCACTCGTGCCGACCTAAACGAACTGGCTGCCAAGGAACCTTCGGCGGGCTCCTAACCATTTCCATTAAATCGAATTCTTTTTACCCAATACGGAGAACTGTCTTATGTCGATCGCGAATTCCACTGTTCCAGTGACTGTGCTCACTGGATTCTTGGGCTCGGGAAAAACCACCCTGCTCAATCGTATTTTGTCGGAGAATCACGGCAAACGAATTGCCGTCATCGAAAATGAGTTCGGCGAGATTGGCGTTGACAACGACTTGGTGATTGGGGCCGAAGAAGAGATCTTCGAAATGAATAATGGGTGCATCTGTTGCACCGTACGAGGAGACTTGATTCGCATTCTCGGCAACCTAATGAAGCGTCGCGACAAGTTTGATCACATTATGATTGAAACAACCGGCATGGCCGATCCAGGGCCTGTGGCTCAGACGTTTTTTATGGATGATGAACTGCGCGAAGCAATGAGCCTGGATGGCGTCGTAACGCTGGTCGACGCCAAGCACGTGATGTTGCATATCGAAGATAGCGACGAAGTCAAAGAGCAAATTGCCTTTGCTGATGTGATACTGCTCAACAAAGTCGATCTGGTTTCCTCGGCCGATCTCGATCAACTGGAGGCTCGAATTCACTCCATGAACTCGGCCGCCAAGATCTACCGCACGCGTGACGCAGTCGTGGACATGGACAAAGTTCTCAACCTCGGCGGCTTCGATCTGGATCGAGCTCTGGAAGTCGATCCTAAGTTCCTGGAACCGGAATATCCGTTCGAGTGGAGCGGATTGTTTGAGCTCGGGGCAGGCGACTATCGTTTGGTGCTCAAGCCAGGTCCTGATCCTGCAATGAATCTTAATTTCCGATCCGCGTCAGTAGCCAGTGAAGCGGCTATGCGCGATACGGTCGAGAAAGCGGTATTAGTTTTCTCAGATGACGAAGTGGCGTTGCAGACCGGTGCTGTCATCGAGCCCGGCGAGCAACTGAGTCAAATCGATCTCGAAGGGGATGAGCTGGTCTATACTTTGCGAGTTCCTGTCGCAGGCTCCTATGTGCTTTTCACCGAACATCATCCCGACGAGTTTGAAGCGTTCGTGACGGATGCACAAGGCAAACGCTTAGACGCTCTGTTTACCCGCGAGTACAAGCCCGACCACGAGCACGACGAGGAGGTCACATCCGTCGGAATCAGCACACCTGGCGATCTCGACCTCGAGAAGTTTCAGGATTGGCTACGTGATCTGCTTGCCAATCTAGGGCCCGATATCTTCCGTATGAAAGGGGTCTTGTCGTTCCGCGGCGCTAAGGAGCGTTACGTGTTTCAGGGAGTGCACATGCTCTTCGATGGTCGTATGGATCGACCGTGGCGCGAAGGTGAGCGTGCAAACTCGCTGATTTTCATTGGACGTAATCTAGATCGCGAGGCACTCAACGCAGGGTTCAACGCATGCTTGACATAGATCTCTCAATGTTGAACAAGGGGTTGTTGGCCGAGTCTTGGTATGTTGCCCTGGGCGACTATATCATCGATCTAGGTTGGTCCCCCGATGCTTCAAAGTTAGCCGCAGTGACGGTCGAAGGTTCAGTGTTCCTGATCGACAACCACGGCGAGTCTGCATACTTCAAGCTGCTGGGGCAACATGCTGGCGGTGCCAATGCGCTGTCGTGGCGCGCTGACGGAGGTGAGTTTGCGACGGCTGGCCATGACGGTTTGGTGAAGATCTGGGATGGCAAATCTGGCGTGCAATTATGCGAACTCGACGCTGGCGATCCCTGGGTGGCCAAGGTCGCGTATGCGCCGCGCCGCAGTGTGTTGGCCACCGCCGCCGGTCGCCACCTGAAGCTGTGGAACGAGCAGCGACAGGCTTTCTATGAGTCGTCTGACCACTCCAGCACAATCGCGGATGTGGGCTGGAATCCGGATGGTTCGGGGCTGGCCGTGGCTGCTTACAACGGGATTACATTGCATGTTCCAGGTAAGCAAAGTCAACCCAGGAAGTACACGTGGAAGGGCTCCAGCCTAGTGTTGTCGTGGAGTCCCGATGCCAAGTACATGGCAACGGGCGAGCAAGACTCGACGGTCCATTTCTGGCATGTGAAATCGGGGGAAGATGCACAAATGTGGGGCTTCCCAACCAAGGTGCTCGAGTTGAGTTGGGACGCCAGCGGACGCTGGCTGGCTACCGGTGGCGGCGCATCGATTTGTTTGTGGGATTGTAGCGGTAAAGGTCCCGCAGGCAGAAAGCCTCGGCAATGCGATGCGCATACCAATAAGATAACTCAACTGGCCTTCCAGCCCGATGGAAATCTGTTGGCATCTGCTGATGCCGATGGTTTCCTTTTTCTGTGGGACCCCATCAAACATGAAAAAGTGATTGGTGGGCTATCGCTTACATCCAATGCTACCTGCATGCGTTGGTGCAAAGGGGGGAAACTTGCGGTTGGGCAACGAGATGGAAACGTCGTTCTGTTCGAACTTAGTTCGGCTTCAAAAAGGGAAAGCAGATGAACGAAGAAGCTCCATTCCCTCAAGCGTTCAACGCTCAAACTCAAAAGCTTCGCTCAGCCGTCCAGCAGGGTGAAAGTTTGTCGACACGCCGAAGTGGACCGCTGGGGCAGATTTTCTTTTGCGATGGTTGCTGTTGTGGGCGATCCGAAAAGGGCTTTCCGCCATTGCCCAGAGAGATGATCAAAGAGCGATGGAAGAGCCTCAAGC
>CAITIF010000358.1 GCA_903892365.1 uncultured Pirellula sp.
CACCTATCCGATCCTGATGGCGGCTGACATTCTGGCCTATGATTCGACCTGGGTTCCCGTTGGAGAAGATCAGGTGCAGCATATCGAAGTCTGTCGCGATCTCGCTCGCAGCTTCAACGCGCATTACGGTGAAGTGTTCACAATGCCCGAAGCGAAGATTGTTCCTGGTGCCGCGAAAGTACCTGGGACCGACGGCGAGAAAATGAGCAAAAGCTACGACAATACATTAGCATTGTTTGGTGATCCTAAAGAGCTACGGAAGAAGATCATGCGGATCAGCACCGACTCGCGACCCATGGAAGATCCAAAAGACCCCGAATCAGACCACTTGTTTTTGCTGTATCGATTGTTCGCAAGCTCCGAACAAATCGAAGAAGTCAAAGCCATCTATCTGCGTGGTGGATTCGGATACGGCGATATCAAAAAACGACTTGCGGATGCCGCCGACGCGTACCTTGAACCTGCAAGACAACGTCGAGCCGCCCTGGAAGGCAATCCGCAATTGGTGGATGACATTCTGAAAAAGGGAGCGGCCAAAGCGCGCCAAGTTGCCGCCGCCGTTCTCGAACGAGCAGAAAGAGCGTGCGGGCTGAAAAGCAGTCTTCCGCAATCGCTAAAGAAATAGCCCTTGTAGGGGTATTCAATTTGTTGGGGTTCGGTTCTGATGAACGCCATGGCAACACGGGCTGGCGCTCAGCCATTCTTATCCCCAATCTGCAAAGAGTCATGCATGCATTTAGCTCGCGAATCAAGCTTGGACGTTTTGGAGGCGAATGGCGAGTCAGTGAGTGTGAGCGAACTTGAATCGAATTGGATTCATGATGCAAGGCTAGCTATTCGCGATGCACCGACAGACTATTTCGCAGTGAATGCGAAACGCTATTGGATCGACTTTCTTGTTTCGCTGGTCTGCGCTTATACATTTTCCACCTTCTTTCTTTTGGCTCCCTTGGGATCGTGGGTTCAGTGGGTGGCATTCCCCATCTCCGTCTTTTGGCTCTACCGTTTAGGGTCTTTAGTCCACGAGGTTTGTCATCTTGGACAACACGAAATGCAAGCCTTTAAGGCAACTTGGAATCTGTTGGTTGGTGTAATGACCTTTACACCTTCTCCATTCTTTACGCGGCATCATCGAGACCATCATAGCCAGCGTTTTTACGGAACCCTCGAAGATCCGGAATACGTCGCAAATGTGTTAGAAGGGGGCAATTGGCGAAGTGCATTGGGCTATGCATTCCATATCTGCATGTTTCCAATCATGGTTTACCTACGATTTTTGCTAGTGCCGTTCACCTACCTGCATCCCAATCTCAGAGAGACAGTGCTTGAACGTGCTAGTGCTCTAACCATGAACTTCCAATACCGTCGCAAATTAAACGCTTACGACCGACGATCCATTGTGGTGATGGAGTGGTTGTGTTTTATCCGAGCGGCACTGATCCCAATGACCATTTTTGTCGGAATCGCACCCCTGAGCCGAATTCCTCTGCTGTATCTGCTTGGTCTATCCACCTTGGTCCTGAACCAAATGAGACAGCTTGCGGATCATCATTTCGAAGGGGATGGGTCACGGGTGGATGTTGAATCGCACGTGCTTGACTCCTGCAATTTCTCAGGCAACGACTTGTTGACGCGTTTGTTTTTTCCGTTCTCGATTCGCTACCATGCGCTGCATCATTTGTTCCCGTCGATGCCTTACCACAACCTTCAGGCTGCTCACCGTTATTTGCTTCAAATGTTGCCCGCCGTTTCGCCCTATCGAAAACTAGACCAGCCAGGTTGGTGGAGCGTCGCACGAGTTACCATCACTGGCAACAGAACCGGTGCCTAAATTCGCATGCTGGGCGATCCTGTTTCCGATGCCGATATCCTTGCGCTAGACTCGGACTGCCACTCGTAGTTTGGCTGACCGAGCTCGCGAATTGTTCCAAACTTCCCCATGAGTTGGTGTTTGGAAATCTTTGGAGACGGAGGCAAAAACCCCTTGTTGCAGCCCCTGCTTGAAGCACAGCTTGACTCGACGATCTTCGCCAGAATGAAAGCTCAGGATCGCGACGCGTCCGCCAGGCCTTAAGCAGGAAGGCAGCTGCGACAAGAACGTATCGAGTGACTCGAACTCTTGATTCACTTCAATGCGAATCGCCTGAAAGACTCTTCGTATCGCGCTTTCATAGCCACCGGTCGATTCAAGATGCTGCACACAACGAACCACTGCAGCCAACGCAAACGTCGTTACCAACGGCTGCTTCGAATGAGCTAGCACGATTGCAGCAGCGATCAGCTTTGCATTCGGTTCATCTGCATTGTCCGTCAATATGGTCGCCAATTGAATCGCGCTCCAAGTTGACAAAAGCTGCGAGGCTGAACGACCTCGCATCTGATACATACGCATGTCCAAAGGACCGTCGAGCTTGTAACTGAAGCCGCGGTCCGGATCGTCGAGCTGCATCGATGACACCCCAAGATCTACCAAGATGGCGTCCACCCCGCCTGGGGATTCTGCAGCGATCAATTGAGCTGCGCCCGCAAAGTTCATTCTTCGAATCACCAGCGACTCATCGGGGTAACCGTACGAACGAAGTCGCAACTCTGTTTTTGCCAGTTCATAAGGATCATGATCCATGGCAATCAAACGACCATTGGGCTGAATCGCTTTCAACATCACCGTGGAATGCCCACCGTAAGCAAGCGTGCAATCGGCAACAATACTTCCAGGAACCAATCGCAGCGCCAACATGATCTCGTCAACCATAATGGGGCGATGAGTCCCCGCGGGGGTTCGTCCGTGAGATACGATCTTTACGATTTCCGCTGGATATTCTTCCGAACGAAGCTCTTTGTACTTCTCAGAAAAGTTCCGTGGGTTTTTGCCCGCGTAACGTTGTCGACGAGGCGGTCGATCTGGCTGGGGCTTGGGCTGTTCACCGCTGGACTCACTCATGGATTCACTCGAGGTTTCATCCATCGATTTATCTTTCCGTTGATGGAATAGGATATTAGGCTAACTTGCTTAAACGCCGAATGAGCCATTCCATGGAGAGACATCCCACGATCAACGCCATCAAGATTCCCATCAACCGTTGTTGGAATTCTCGATCGGGCGCGCCTGGCAGGAAGTTCGTTTGGTCACGAGGTTCGATCGCTTGCACCAACGGAAGAATCTTGGCATCGCTCACTAACGACTCCATGCCTATCCAATACTTGCCTCCTGTTCGGTTGGCAAGCTCGCTCAGTAAGGGGTCGTTTCGTTGTGGGCGTTGGATCTCCAAGGCTGGGACACGTACTGTTACTTGTTGTGACAAGAGCTGCTGGTCTGCCAAGCCGCCAACCGGCAGCTGCACTTCGTAGGTTCCGGAGGCTTTGGTAAAAAATTGCCCCAGATAAACGCCTGGTTGCGACGGATCCGGAATGGGGGCAAGATTCAGGGGGATAGAACGACCTGAGGGATCGATCAGTTTGGCTTGGGCTTCAGGCATAATCG
>CAITIF010000359.1 GCA_903892365.1 uncultured Pirellula sp.
ACCATCCCGGTTGATATCCACAAAAACGGGTCGGTCGACCAAAGACAGATCCGAGCGGGAGCCATATCCTCGAGACGCGTCGACATCATCAAACACGAAAACATCGAGCCCCGCTAGCACGCGACGGTCTTCCAAAGTGTCAAAGCGAAGCACCTGCCGGCGGTGCTTCAGACGCCTTTGCCTTATCTGGATTGTTCGGAGATGAGAAAACATGTTTTACAACTCAACTAGCGAGCTAAAGAAGAGAGGTTCTTGGAGACCCGATGTGAAAATCTACAGTGATACCGAATCGTAGCGAGTGTGTGTGTTTCACTACTTTAGCTGTTTACGCGGTGTCTGAACATGGTTTCCGCATTAAAATTCGCACATATCGTCTCGTCCTGAAAGAATGCTGGAATGCCCCTATAAGTACTCATCGAACATGGTTTGGATTGACGCCGCACCTAGAAAGTTCGGGGGATCCAAGTTAATCTTGTAGAAACGGTTTCAAAAAAGCACCCTTCGATTTCCTTGTGGTAAACCATGAAGCTTTGTAGCTCCCAGTCTTTTCAATTACCCGCGACGGCATTTTTTGCGCTGACGCTCTGTGCTCTCGCCATCGGTGAAGAATCGAAGACAAGCCAGTCCGAAACGAGCCTGACACTTGGTATTAGCAAATCGAAACCTGAAAGCGGACCGTTTGTTGCCATCGATGGAGGTAAGGGTGGTTACATGGTTCCTTACACCCAGGTTCTGGAGCGAACCAGTATTGTTTTTGAGATGATTCCTGTACCAGGCGGAAAGGCATTAGTCGGCTCCCCCGAGACCGAACCAGGACGATCTGACGATGAGGGTCCACAATACACCGCCGAGCTAGATCCCTATTGGGTCGCCAAGACGGAACTGACTTGGGCCGAATACAAAACCTTTATGCGGTCCTACGACATCTTCAAAAAATTAGCCTCGCAAGGAATTCGACAGGTCGACGACAGCAATCGAGCCGACGCGATTACGGTTCCGACACCACTTTATGAGCCCAGTCACACCTATGAATATGGTGACGATCCGAAACAACCAGCGGTCACGATGACTCAGTACGCCGCCAAACAGTACACCAAATGGCTTAGCGGTTTGACGGGTGTGCAGTACCGACTTCCGACCGAAGCGGAGTGGGAGCATGCGGCCCGGGGTGGATCAAATGCACCTTATTGCTTCGGGGATAGCATCGAGGAACTAGACAAATACGCCGTCTTCTCCGGAAATGCTACCAAGGGTGCTGCTCGCGTCGGAAGCAAAGCCCCGAATGCGTATGGGCTCCACGACATGCACGGAAATGCATGGGAGTGGACAATCGATCAATACGCGGCAACAGGATTCGGCGATCGAGGGGGAAAGACCTTCACAGGCCTAATGGGTACTGCTTGGCCGACCGAATCGGACTCCCGAACGGTACGTGGTGGTGGCTGGCAAGATTCGGCGGAACGTGTGCGTGCCGCTGTTCGAATGGGCTCGGTCGACGAAGAATGGAAGGAACGTGATCCAAACGTCCCACTAAGCCCATGGTGGTTCACCACCGATCCGGCTCGGGCTGTTGGGATGCGGTTGGTTCGATCCTTGACTCCTCTGAAGGGGGAGGAATTGAACAAGTTTTGGGAAATCGACGCGACCGGTATTCAAGAGGACGTTGACGCTAGGCTCAAAGAAGGGCGTGGTGCATTGGGACTTGCAGTCCCCGAGCTGCTGCCGCTCTACCAGCGTAAAAAGTAATCAGTTCCCGTGAACAGTCCCATTCGCGCTTGGGCGCAACTAGTTCGTGTGCCCAACACGTTGACCTCCTGTGCCGACGTGTTGGCGGGTCTAGTTTTAGTTGTGGGCGGTTGGAACTCCACCCCAAAGTTGCTTATCCCGCTGGTTGTCGTGTCTCTCGCCTCCGTTTGCTTTTACTGGGCGGGAATGGTCCTGAACGATGTTCACGATTTCGAGAAAGACAAACTTCAACGACGCAATGGCCCCCTCGTTGATGGACGCATCAGCATCCAAACAGCAAGGCTAGCTGGATGGGGGCTACTGGCAGGTGGGTGGTGCTTGGCGTTGCTCGCTAGAGCCTTGGTGCCAGATTCGTTGGTGGATGTGGCCAATGCACGTCATTTCACATGGATGATCTTACCAATGAGCACAGCCTTGGCTGTTTGCATTGTTGCGTACGACAGTCGGTTGAAAGCCACGCAACTGGGCCCATGGCTGATGGGCTTATGCCGAGGGCTAAACATGGCTTTAGGAGTCTCCATCGGAACAGCCGTTCTTTGGCCCTCTTCACAAGCTTGGGTGTGCACCCTGAGTGTTGTTTTGGGCCATATTTTATTTGTCGTTGGGATTACTTTGGCCGCACGACGCGAGGGACTGATGCAGCAATCTTGGTTGCGAATGATTGCCGCTTGGAGCACAAGCCTGCTAGGAGTGGCCGCAATCGCAACCAGTTCCCTGTGGGGATCCAATCTGTTCTGGTCCACCGAAACGGAATACCGTCTCGACCCTGGATCGTTGTTTCCTATTTTGGTTTTTCTTCTCGCTTTGCCTTGGCTACGCCGAGCAATTCTATCCGTATCGAAACCTGGTGTCGGAACACTTGTACCAGCGATCAAACAAGCAATCCTAACGATTATCTTTTTGGACGCAGCCGTAGCGCTTCAATATGGCGGAAATGTGCCAGGACTGATCGTATGCAGCTTTGCGATTCCGACGTTGGCGCTGGCTCGAATCTTTCGCATGACTTAAGCCGTTGCACAGACGAAACGTTACCTTGCAATTGCTTCTTGTTGAGCCTTTACTAAGGCGACGTGCGGCGATTGCGATTCGCTGACAGCGATTCCCAACCAACCGTCTCGCATCTCCAATTGTGAGACAGCCAAACCTGCAGCTCGTGTATCGATTAGAAGTTCGTCCGAAACCATTGGGATGGTGGAACGATTCGAGAAGACTCGCGAGAAAATGGCTCGCAAAGGTACTTTGTCTCGAATCGCAAGACGTTGACCGTCCACGCTAATGACTCCATCCCTAGTCAGTTCTGCCTTCAAACCATCCACAGTCGGAAGATAGGATGTCCGAATGGTAAAGTTCTTGAGATGAATACGACCAGGTTGCTCCAGCGATGCAACGCGAAGAGTCAACCACATACGATTATCCTCAAACTCAACCGTCATCGGACGAGCTTCATTGAAGCGAATAGTTACGTCTTGCGCAGCTTCCTCGTCAATCTTCTGACGCGGCTGTTGCAACAGGTCGGCGATTTTATCGGACAGATCTTGCATGGTCCATGGTCGATCACCCGCAACTACTTGTCCCGCCATGTTGTTGAAAGTCGACTGGTGGATTTGCAGAGACAATTGACTATCCGAGGGAGCGACCGGACGCGGTGTGTAAGCCGACAACTGATCGTTGCTTGCAACTCGATATCGTACCACCAAGCGAGTGTCCGTAGTTTGCATGTCAACCACCATCGGATGCAGATCCAGTGACTGCAATGGGCCAATGAGTCGCTTTTCGAATTGAGTTTTGGTAGAACTAATCTTGCTCTGAAGCTGCGTGTCGAATTCAGAATCCGTTTGTTTGGCGATCGTCTTTTGCATGATTCGTTTCGCAACGGGTCGAGCCTTCACGAACTCATCATGAACAAACTGTCGAACCATATCACCCAATATAGGGAGCTTATCCCAATCGGTCGAAAATCGCTTTAACGAATCGTTCGATTCCACGGTGGCTGGATTTCCATTGATTTCGAGCCCACTGGTCGAAATTCGAATAGAACGAACGGCATTCACGTTTGCGATCGACGCGTTGTAGAATGCTGCTCCGTGGCGACTAGATTTCGTGTTACTAGTGATATCGCCGCTCAAGTTCAAAGCAATGTTCCAAGCAGCATCATCGGCCACAAAGTCGGCTTTCAAGCGAGTCGAAACTTGGCTTGTGCCTCGGGTGTCCGCACCAAGAATGTTCTGCCGAACAGGCTTCTCGGTAAGCGAGGGCCCCGGCATCATTCGATTGATAAAGTCTTCGGAGACGGCGAGCCGCAAGTTGGCGTTTCGGTAATGCATACCGATTGCTTGTGAAATCGCAGCTTGTTCAGGGTGCTCCGAAAAGCGGAGCGATTGCATAGCATCTGCCAGCGATGCACTGCAGCGATGAACAGGATCCGATTCAAGCGTTTCAATGTCTTCTAATATTTTTTGGTAGTTGACAGGACCGATCGAAATCGGATGCAATTGATCTGCCAGCTTGTGGACTTCGGTCGAGATCAAGATCCTGCGTTGTGTCTCGGCCACTCTCGTATCCGTCACTCTACCCAGGAACTGGCGGACCAAGTCCACTTGCGCTTGCTGGCTCTTGATGTCGCCCGCGGCTAGACCCTTGAGTGCATCAAGCATCAAGTAGTTTTCCCAGCTCTTGATGTCGCCGGTAGCTTGAAGCGAAACTTCGACGTTCTTGATGCATTCCATCAAATCCGCCGAATCAAATTCATGCTTGCGAACAGATACAAACTGTGCACGATCGCGACTGACACATCGGGCCACCGACGACCAGACCGACACCCTACGCTCGATCGAATAGGCCAATCTCGCGATTTCACGAGAGAGAGTTGCGTCCTGGTTTGCAACTTCGGTCCCAAGTGCAACGCCCTGTTCTGCCAACCTGCGAAGTTCTTCTAATGCCAAAATCGATTGATCGTCGTTCAAGTTCAGTGACTGCAAACGCTCGTAACCATCGGTGACCTGATCGAGCCACGAATGAACATCCTGATTTCTTCCGGACGTGATTCGAAGCAAATCGATCTCTCTAACAAGTGATACGGATGCCGGCCAAGCGTTGCCCTTCCGAACCGTCGACGTTTCATAACGAGGACTCAATGACGGGATGGCTCCCTCTGAAATTTCTCGGAAGGTAGCAAGTGGGCTGCTCGTATCACTGGGAACCGAATCCACAGTCCGAGTGACCGAAACGCTTGTTGCAATGGTCGGATTCGATTGTGCTGCTCGCTCAGCCAGAGCCGATGGGCTTCGCTGTTGCTGGATCGCTTCCAAAAAGGGATCCAAGTTATTGGAGATCGCAATAGGCGCCGACAACCTTGCCCCCGAGGGTGGGTCAAGCATTGCGATCGATGGTGCACTTGCACTGCGGTAGTTCAGCCATGCCGTGTTTTCGGATGTTTCCCGCAACGGCTCAATATCTAGCGGAATCAACTCAGTTGCTATCTTAGGGATCCACTTTGGCGTCGTTGAAACGCTGATCGTGGAAGTCCTCGGGTCGTGATAGTATCCTGGGCGTTTTGCTTTCGAAAACTGTTCGCTGGCGGATAAGATGATAAGCAAGCAGATTGCGAATGCTGCTGCATATACCCAGCCACGGAGCCCGCGTGCCGACTCGTTTGCCATCCTTAGCACCCTATTCAGAACGCACGAAGGCGTCGAAAATGATTTTGAAAAGTCTGCGATGAGGTCCAGAAACCAGCTAACCACCCTCACGCTCTCTATTCTTCGGTTGTTGACGTGCCCGTCATCGACCTCTCTCAGCATCAATTCACGAGATCTCTAGGGGGGAATTGCGGAGTCGTTCGTTCTAGGTAATTTGTAGCATGCGGCCCCCTTCTTTTGGTCCCGTGGCATGGCGGTATGACTGAGAGTATGATTGTCGGTATTCTTTGCCTATTCCTCCTCTTTGCCGCACGTTAACTCTATTGCTGGAACGATACAATGCTTCGTCTTGGTTTTCATCTTTGCGCATCTTTACTCTTTTTGGGATTGGTTGAACCGTTGTCTACGCGACTGTCGGGGGCGGAAAAACGTCCAATGCAATTGGAGGACCTTTACAAGTTCCAGCGAATCGCTGACCCACAATTAAGCCCCGACGGAAAATTCGCCGTCTATCAGGTCACCGAAATTCTAGACCCGGCAAAGAATCAAAAGCAGACTCAGCTCTGGCTGGTTGATTTGAGCAAGCAATCCAGCCGGCAATTGACGCGATCCGGCAAGTCGGACACGCACCCCCGATGGTCGCCCGACGGGACAAAGATCTTGTTCGAGTCCAATCGGTCAGGGGCATCACAACTTTATGTTTTGGACCTTTCCAGCGGTGGCGAGCCTACCAAGCTGACCAATATTGCGACTGGTGCCAGTGGTGGCATTTGGTCGCCTGATGGAACGAAAGTCGCATTCTATTCGGCCGTGAATCCAAAACACAGTCAGCTGCCATTTGCAGAATCGAATGCCAAAAATCAAGAGGACGAAGAACGCGTCGCTAATAACCCCGTCAAAGCAAAGACATTCACGAAGCTCTTTTATCGACACTGGGATTCCTATGTAGAGGACAAGCGGAACCACTTGTTCGTCATCCATTCCGATGGAACGAATTGTCGTGATGTTACTCCCGGCGATCGCGATGCCTATCCCACGAGCACAACCTTCAGCGTCGGAGACGACTTCAGCTTCTCGCCGGACGGACAATTTCTATTGTTGACTGCCGTCCCAACGACAGGTGAATCGTGGTCGACCAATCACGATATCTGCCGAGTCGGTATCTCCAACCAAAAAACGGATTGGCCATCGCTCACCGCCAGCAACCCAGCGGCGGATAGCTATCCCAAATTCAGCCCAGACGGAAAGCAAGTCGCTTATCGAACTCAAAGTAAACCGGGATACGAAGCGGACAAGTGGAACCTGGTCGTCCGAACTTGCAAGCCGGATGGTACTTTTACCAGCGAACCCAAATTGTTAACGGCCGACCTGGATCGATCGGTCAGCGATTTCAACTGGGTATCGAACGACAGCTTACTGTTTTCGACGGAAGAACAGGGTTCCAGCGCCATGTATCGCGTATCCATGGATGGCAAGCCGAAGCCGATGTCATTTGGATTTCCAGAGAAACGGATAGGGCAGATTACTGGAGTCTCGTGGGTAGGCGGCAAGTTGCTGCTTGCACGCGCCAACATGAACGAGCCGACGGAACTGTACTTGAGCTCGCTCGATCAGCCCTCGACCGTTCAGCCTTTGTCTCAACACAATGCAAGCCTTCTTGCGTTGTTGGATCGGCCAGCTCCGGAAAGTGTCCAAGTCCCTGTTGAAGGTGGAGCCAATATGCAAATGTGGCTTCTCAAACCACCGGGATTCGACCCTAAAAAGAAGTGGCCTGTCGTTTATTTGATTCACGGTGGACCTCAGGGAGCCTGGGAAGATGGCTGGAGCTTCCGTTGGAATGCACAGATATGGGCAGCTCAGGGCTATGTCATCGCATTGCCGAACCCACGAGGATCCACTGGATTCGGGCAATCCTTTTGCGACGAAATCAGCGGCGACTGGGGTGGGAAATGCTACCGAGATCTCGTTGCAGGTCTACGAAAGGTTCAAGAGCTTGATTATGTCGACAAAGACCGGATCGCTTCCGCAGGAGCAAGCTTCGGAGGCTACATGCAAGACTGGTTTGCAGTGAATGAAATCGCTAAGGAATTCAAATGCTTGATCTCGCATTGCAGCGTCTACAATTTCGAAAGCATGTGGGGCACGACCGATGAACTATGGTTTGATGAATACGAACATGGTGGATTGCCTTGGGAGATTCCTGGGAAGTACCGTGAATTCAGTCCCCACACCCTGGCTGGAAATCTTGGCAAGTACAAAGTACCGATGCTGGTGATTCACAACGACCTTGATTTTCGATGCCCTATCGGACAAGGGCACGAGCTTTTTCAAGCCTTGCAACGACAAGGGGTGAAGAGCCGGTTTGTGAACTTCCCGGATGAGGGACATTGGGTGAACAAGCCAGCGAACAGCATTCATTGGCATCAAGAAATTTTTGCTTGGCTCCAGGAACATTGCAAGTCCGGCGCAAAGTAAGAAATCAGCTCCAACAAGTTGTTTCGATCTCTTCCGTCCTGTTTACGACAAGAGATCGGTTACAACGCTTCCATGAACGTCGGTCAATCGAAAGTCACGGCCAGCGTGACGGTAGGTCAGGCGTTCATGATCGAATCCCAAGCAATGCATGATCGTTGCTTGCAGATCGTGCGTATGGACGGGGTTCTCGACCACATGGAAGCCAAGATCGTCGGTTTTGCCATATTGAAAGCCAGCCTTGGTACCGCCCCCGGCCATCCACATGGTGTAGGCCTGAGGGTGGTGATCTCGGCCATTCGCTCGGCCAAGTGACGCGTTGGATTCGATCATGGGCGTTCGACCAAACTCGCCGCCCCAAATGACCAACGTGGAGTCGAGCATTCCCAGACGCTTCAAGTCTTGTACCAATGCAACCGTCGCTTGTTCCGTTGCTTTCAGGTTTCCTTTGTGGTTGCCAACGACATCCGAATGAGCGTCCCAACCTTCATGATAGATATTGATAAACCGCACGCCCCGTTGAACCATACGTCGCGCCAACAAACAGGCTCGTGCAAAAGAAGGTTTGTCGGGATCGCACCCGTACATTGCAATCGTCTCAGGAGTCTCTTCTTTCAGGTTCATCAGATTGGGCGCGGACGATTGCAGTCGAAAGGCCATTTCGTAATTCGCAATTCGCGTTGAAATCTCGGGATCGCCAATCATTTCAAGGCGTTGCTTATTCAGTCGGTTCACTAGGTCGAGCGACGCGAGTTGTGCAGCGTTATCGATTCCATCTGGATTAGCAACATTCAGGATAGGATCACCCTGGTTTCGCAATCGAACGCCTGTATATACGGTTGGCAGAAAGCCACTGGACCAATTCGCGGCCCCACCGCTGACACCAGCACCTGTGGACATGACAACGAACGCGGGTAAGTCTTGCGTCTCAGCTCCCAGTCCATAAAGAACCCAGCTTCCTAGACTAGGTCGGCCAGGCTGGGAAAAGCCCGTGTTAAAGAATATCTGAGCGGGAGCATGATTGAACTGGTCCGTCTTGACCGACCGAACGACACAGATATCGTCAGCGATCTTCGGCAGATGCTCGAACGCATTTGCGATCTCTAAGCCAGACTGGCCGTGCTTCGAAAACTCGAACCGCGGTCCCATGACTGCTGCATCCGGCCGAATGAATGCGTAACGTTGACCCATGATGACTGACTCGGGTAACGGCTTCCCTTCCAATTTGGCCAGTTCGGGCTTGTAATCAAACAGATCAAGATGGCTCGGTGCACCCGCCATAAACAAGTGGATCACGGCTTTGGCTTTGCCCGGGAAATGAGGCTGCTTGGATGCAAGTGGGTTGGAAGGAATCGAATCAGCATGGCTCGATTTCGAAAGACCACCAACAAGCAAACTACCTAATGCGGCTTTTCCAAGCCCAATACCGCAGTCATTCAAAAAGTGTCTTCTCGCCACTTGAACTGCTGATCGATCGATGTTCATGAAGTTGTCCTAGGGAATCGTTCTTCGATTGGCTTA
>CAITIF010000360.1 GCA_903892365.1 uncultured Pirellula sp.
ATCGGTAAAAAACCCATTGGTCGTTATTGATCTGCACGCGATACGCTTCGGCTACCTCGCGAGGAACGATCTGTAGCTCTTCGGCAATCGTTAGCTGCCGCCATGTGTACGATTGGTTCTTCGCTGCGCCCCGCAACGACATCACAAGCGGGCTGTAAAGAGTCTTCGCGTTAGCACTGCACTGAACTGAAAGAGTCGAATCGCTGAAGGTGAGTTTGCCATGACTGGGGGAACGTCGCCATTCTGGTATTGCGACCGGCAGCAGCAAAGCCACCGTCGTGTCCTCCACACCGGAACGCAACAGTTTCCCTTCGTTCGTTTTCGACTCAGGTTCAAAGCGAATATCATCCGTTGCTGTCCAGGTGGATTGCAGGGACCACTCCTCTGGCTTTTCAGCGATCAAGGCGTCGGCAAAGAAAACGATCCCTTCGTCTCGCATCAGCATGATCTGCCGCTGGATTTTGCAGACATCTTCGACACCACATTCCAGTTCAAGATAGTCCACATCGTCGTCGGAGAACCAACAGACTTCTTGCCACGAGACATCCAACTGGATCGGTGTCTTGTTGCGAGTGACTTGGACATCCCAATCGCCCGATAAAATTCGTTGGCCATCTTCGCCCATAACATCAAGCCAAATCACGTCGCTCGAAAAATCAACCGCGACACGATTGCCTTGATCTCGCCATGAGCGTCGCATGGTTACGATCGAGCTCTTCTCCCAATAATGGCTGTGCTTGGGAAGCGATACATCCAAGGTCGATTCTTTACGAAGCTTGGTTGATTTCTCGCCCAAGGACTTCCCGATGCGATCAGGCAGCGCACAAGACGTTGCCAATCGAAGCTTCTTGTTTTGGCCGGCAAGATGATTGATCGCGACCCAAAAATCCTCATCGCATAGCGTGTCGTCTCGATCAAACAACAACTGCCGCCCTTCAGCGTCACAAAGAGCCAGAGTTGCTAACGCAAGTTTGCCCAGAGCTTTTCGCTGGGGTGGGTACCACTTTCTCGCCCCTAATGCATCCGCAGACCAACGGCACCGAACGATGCATGCAAGCAGTGCACGTAGATTCTGCCCTCCACGCTCCAAGAACGGTTGCGAAGAATCCGACGAATCCTCCAGCATCAAGGCGATGCGATTCAGTGTCTCACTAACGATTCGGTCTTTGCCTCCCAAATGTGACAATTGCTTCGCCAACGCAAGAGGTACTTCGCAGGACCAAACGATCCATGGAAAAATTCCATCGACAGGTCCTTGAGCCCATGCGCGATCGACTTGTGTCAAAGCACATTGAAGAACTTCCAGCCACAGTGCAGGCGGAATGTCGCGACCGACCTCGGGCAATGCGTGGATCCAGCCTGCACAAGCCAACGCGACGTAGGGGTCATGGCCTGATTTGGGAAGTTGGGTGGAAATCCACTTACCAATCTTCGTGGAGGCGGCGACCTTTTGGGCGGACACCGTATCGTCGAGAGCAATTCGCGACTTGGTTTTCGTGCGGCTGGCGGGGGCGGAAGAAGCGTCGCCACCGAACGACTCGACAAGGTCGTTCAGAAATTCTTGATGATGGATGTTTTCGACTTCCCAGACTCCGGTGCCCCAGAGCATCGCCCTAAGATACTCTTCGGCAGGAACTTTCGAAGCTCGCTGTTTCGCTTGCGATTCGCGAACCGGCAAGGAAGACTGCAAAAGGGCGACGTTTTCGGCGCACAGTTGCTGAAGCCATTTGCTTGCTGAGACTTCGGCGTCCGGGGTGTCGGATTTTTTTAGCTGTCTAGCACGATGTTTGGGCTTAACCCAGTCCATAGGTCTCTCGTCCACGTTTGCGTTTAAAGATAAGATTGCAAGTCAAATTGAGGTAAGCAAACGGGCGATCTGCGTTCCATCAACTGAAGGCCAATTGTTGTTCCAGATTTTCAAGTTGCAAGCACCTACGAGAGTTTATTGAAAACACTTTTTTATCTTCCAGAAAATTTGGTTTTAGGTATGGACATTCGACTCGGTAGCCTCTCCAACAATGCGAACCGGTGCGCTCTTGCGTTTACGGGAAACGAGCGATCTAAAAGCAGCAGTAAGACGCCTAGGTACTGAATCGGGCCACAGATCCAATCCACGCCCAAACAGGATAACTCGTGTTGGATCTGGCTACAGATCCAGCTATCATTGCGTTAGAATTTGGCTTGGGCCTTGTTGCCGTATCCACTGCGATTTGGCTTAGCGTGCTTGGGTATCGAGTGCTGGAAATCAACTCAATTGGAGGGAACGGAAAATGAATCGAGTGCTTTGGAATGCGAGCAACTGGCTTTCTGCTTTCGCTATGCCTTTTCGTGCATGCTTGATTTTCGTTGCATTGATTTCAATCTCTAGTTTGATTGCAGCCGATGCAGATGAAGAGGCGTTTTGGATGAGCCCGGAGGAACTGCGAAAGCGAGTCGACGACACTTTTGAACCACCCGCAGATTGCAAACCACTCCATCCGAAAAATCGCATCTGGATCAATCGCGATGAACAGTTCGTGGTTTTGGACGGCTATATCGTTCAACGCGATGTTCAACTAGAACTTTTTGCCTGTCCCGCTGGAAGCAAGGAACACGAGGCCATTGTGGCTGTAATCGCAAGAGCTCAATCGGTTCATGCGGGGCTTCTTGCGATTGGTGCGAAACCAGGAAAACCTGCTTCCTTCGACCCCTTTAAGCCTGCTTCGGGAACGACCATTCGCGTCTATGCATTGTGGTTGGATAACGATGGTAAGCCCAAAGCCACTCTCGCTCAAAACTGGATTCGACGGATCGATACCAAGAAGGCGATGACCTGGGATTGGGTATTTGCCGGCAGCCAGATGTACAAAGATGAAGAGGGTAAGACGCACTACCTAGGAGATAGCGGCGAACTGATTTCGGTATCCAACTTCACTACCTCGACGATGGATGTTGCCGTCCGAAGCGATCAAGCCAATTCTGCCCTGATGTTCGAGGGCTTTGCAGATCGAATCCCGCCTCGCAATTCCCCCGTCCGTTTGGTGCTTTCGCTTTCCAGCGATACTCCGTTTGGAACTGACCTATCCGAACCCAAAGACAAAGACAAAGAGCCGGCTTTTTTGACGGAAGAAGTGCCGGAAAGTGTCTTGAAGTGCTTGGAGCCTAAGAAGAAATAGGTAACTTGAAGATGGGCTGCTTGGGGCAGTAGTATTTCTAGGTGCTCTTGCTCGTGCTCGTAAAAGCTCGTGCTCGTGCTCGTTCTCGTAAAAGCTCGAGCTCGAGTTGAAGTTGAAGTTCGAGTTGAAGTTGAAGTTGAAGTTGAAGTTGAAGTTTAGGGTGGGTTAGGCTGAGAGGGTTAAGCCTGGGGCTGGCACCAAAAGCCGATCATGGCGATGGTTTCGGGAGAGAGTTTCAGTTCTAAGGCTCCTGCGGCTTCGCGGATTTGATCGGGGCGTTTCGCTCCTAGCAAAGCGACCGTGACGCCGGGGTTCGTCAATGACCACGCCGTTACCAATTGAGCCACGGTGCATTGCAAATCGCTCGCCAGTGAACGAAGTTTGTCCAATAGGTCTTGGGCACGTTGCCACGCTTCGCCTTGAAAGATGGGATAAGTCAGCCGCCGGTCGTTTGGATCGAACTGGTGATCCCTTTTCAAGTTCCCGGACAGCAAGCCTTTCATCAAGATCCAATAGCAAACGAGCGAAACTTGGTGGCTGCTAGCAAACGGCTGAAGTTCCGCAACGCTTTCTTGCTGGAACATGTTGAAGTACGGCTGAATCGCGACCACGGGACAAACCTTTGCGAAGCGAGCCGCTTGTTGCGAGTCCACATTGGAGACAGCCGCATATCGAGCCAGTCCAGACTTGCAAATTTCTGCGATCGCGCCGGCCGAGTCTTCGATGGGGACATTGGGGTCTGGAGTATGCAAGTACATCACATCCACATAATCTGAACCAATGCGACGCACGCAAGCCTGGGCCTGAGCTTTCAGGCGTGAGGGAGATCCGTCTACCACACGTTTTTTTTGCTCGTCCCAGTGCGAACCAACTTTGTGAGCGATGATGGCCTGGTCGCGTCGATTTTGGAGTGCAATTCGAAGAATTTCATCGCTCCGACCATCGTAACCATAGGAAAAAGCGGTGTCGAAGAAATTGATGCCGCAGCCGAGGGCTTCTTGGACGGTCGCGATGGAATCTGCGTCCGAAATCCCGATCGACGTGATTCCCGCCATGGGCCAGCAGCCCAGCCCAATTCGGCTTACTTTCAAATCGGAATTACCCAGCGAAACCCAGGATTCGCTCGTCGAATGGTTCAGGCTAGCGAGGGCGGGTTCTGGCGGAGTTGGCATTCTTTATTTGACCGGATCTATCGTTAAAGTTTGGCATGGAAGATTCTTGGCATGCAGGTTGTTCAAGGCGGGTGACATTGTAGATCACTTGCTATATGCTTTACTTGTCTGCAGATGCAGAACTGTTGCTTCATCAAGAACTCCCATTAGTATATCGTCAAATGACCGACATTATCGTTCCGTCCGTTGGGGAAAGCGTCTCCGAAGTTCAAATTGGCCAGTGGCTCAAGAAGGAAGGGGACTGGGTTGCTGCTGGGACGGACCTGGTGGATCTGGAAACGGAAAAGGCCTCTGTCCAGATTTCCGCTCCGGAAGACGGGGTGTTGGTCAAGATTCTAAAGCAGCGTGAGGAATTTGCCTCCGTAGGCGACGTTATCGCAACGTTCCAGCCCGCCGCTAAGCCTGCCGCCGCTCCAACAGTGGCTCAGCCTGTGGTTCCAGCAGAAGCCACGCCAAGCTCCGCCGGCTCTGCCACTGCTTCGGAACCTGCTCGGGTCATGCCAGCGGCTCAGCGAATGTTGGACGATAACCAACTGGTAGCATCGCAAGTTGCACCGACCGGACCGGGCGGACGCGTACTGAAGGAAGATGTCGCTCGATTTGTTTCTCAAACGGCAGCGGCCGCCGGTACGATTGTTTCCGGAGCCAGCGGGACGGTTGCGGCCGTCGCTGCGAATGTTAGCAAGGCGGTGACCAGCGTCGTCGCTCCGGCCGCCAAAACAGCCACTTCCGTTCCTTCGCAAGTCCTGCAACAAGGAACTGCCAACCGGGCGGAAGAAGTGAAGCCGATGAGCATGATTCGCCGAACGATCGCATCACGGCTCGTTCAGGCTCAGCACAATGCAGCGCTGTTAACCACTTTCAACGAAGTGGACATGCAGCC
>CAITIF010000361.1 GCA_903892365.1 uncultured Pirellula sp.
GCTCTGGCTTAGCTCAAATCGCGAATCGCTGCCCGCATCCAAAGAGATAATGGCTTCCTTGGTTTGCATTACCTCTCGAAGCACCGTCCGAGACACTCGAACCATTTCTTCTTGATCAGGACGCCGCGTCTTGACCCACTTTGGCTTCAATTGTCCTTGGGCATCGTTCAAGACGATAAATCCGCGATCTGCTTGAATGAAGATCGTGAATAGCGTATCTAGAACCTTCGGCAGAACCTCGTCCAGGGCAACTGCCTTGCCAAGACTTTTCATGATTTCAAGAATTGCGGAAAGCTTTGCTTCCGGCGAGGCGCTTAACTGGGCGCCGTATTGGCTACTGCGGACATCTAACTTGGCGGTTACGGAACGCGATCCACCGCCGTCGTCCTCGTCGTCCTCGACGATCATGATGCCAAGACCTGAACCTTCAGATAAGTTGCTGGCGGAAAGCCCAGACAACTGTCCATCTTCATGAAAATTCAATTCGATGTCGCAAATGCGAATGGTGTCCCCTTCCACCAATTTTGTCGGTTCATTGATGAGTCGTCCATTCACGAAGCTACCGTTACGGCTCTTCATGTCTTCCAGAAGAAAATTGTCACCGCTTTTGGAAATTCGGGCATGCTGACGGGATACCGAACCACTTTCTAGTACGATATCGCAATCGGGGTGCCTACCCATCACGTATTGGCTATTTTCCAAGGGGTAACGTCGACCCATGGCCGGGCCGGTGACTGCATCCAGGTAAGGCATAATAGCGATTGGGAGCAAACGAAAAACAACATAAAGAACCCATGATAACCGTTCTTGCCGTTTTCTGGTAATTGGCGATGGAAATTCTTCCTGGCCAAGGCACCACGGCATAATTGCTACACCGCGAATTCAAGGATTTTCAAGACCAACTCGTACAACGCGTGTAACGCTCTTTCGTTTGAATGTCGTAGAGTGCCTCGGCCGGCCCATTCGATACTGAAGAAGAATCTGCAAAAATCGAAATCCTTGGTGCCACCCGCACCGGGATTGGGGTTAGATTGAGTGTGGATCGCCTCCCAAAAAATTACGAGTAGGATTGAGTGCTCTATGAAAATCGTTCGCAAAAAATTAGAAGTGGCCAGCCTAGTTCTCGTCACCGGCTTCTTGGGACAGTTTGCACTGGGGCAATCCTCCGGGCAGGTTCAGACTCAACAACAAGGGGGATTGGGCTCAGGGGCCGGCAATCCTTCGTCTTTGGGACTTGGCGATATCACGTTCGCGAACAATGACGGAACGTTTCAAAACGGCACCCCCGGATCCTTTGGAGGGCCTGGGATTTCTGGAGCACCCCTCATCGAATTTGCTACTAAAAATGCCACGCAGGGCTTCTCGGCTAATGGTGCTCCCACCGGAAGCTCCAGCGGTGGAAACCGTTCAGGTGGCGTCAATCAAAGTCCATTCGGTTCCAACGCATTCGGATCTAACACCGCCGGGAATCGCACAACCGGTGGTGCCGGTGGCAATAACGGAGCTGGCGGTCCGGGAGGCTTAGGGGGGCTTGGTGGTTTGGGTGGATTTGGCCGGGGGTTTGGAAACAACAATGCGGGGGCTAACCAAAAGAAAAACAAGATCAGGCCAACCGTTAAGCCAGATATTGAATACGACGCACGAACATCCGAAAGTATCGCCGCCGGTCTTAAGACTCGATTCACCAAGATTCCACTTCCCGACCGCGTTCGAGGAGCCACGGCTTCTCTCGAAGGCAACAAAGTTGTTTTAACAGGCGAAGTCTCTAGCGAATCGGATAGGAGGTTGGTTGAGAGGCTTGTAAAGTTGGAGCCTGGGGTGAACCTGGTCCAAAATGATTTAACGATCCGCCAGAATTCGCTGCTGGAATCGGTCCAGTCTGCCCCTGTCCGCTAGCCTGAACCGAACCGGATCCAACCGGATTGAATGGCAGCGTGCTTAAATGCTGGGCCATAGCTTGATTGGATCGGTCAAATGGAGTCATCGCGGCGGTTGGTCCCATAGGGGCCGACATCTGCTGTTTGGGCGCCAAGGATGCGGCAACGGTTGGTTCCACTTGGCCAAAGCTCGCCACCGATGTTTGTTGGTTCATCGCAGGCATCCCTGTGGGAAACGATTGCCCTTGCATCGAACCGGTTTGCCGAGCCAATGCATCCGCAATCTCGGGCGAAATTGGGTGGGAGTTGATTGATTTGCGAAGCGAATTGGAAGGCATCTGAATCGTTGTCGTTCGCATCCCATTCATCACTTGCGAAGTCGCCGCCAGTCTTGGATCTTGCAGCTGGTTGTTCACTGCACTGGGGATCGCCCCGGGGGTCATCGCGGAGGCTTGTTGCGCCAATCCTGCACTAGGATCTTCGGTAACCTTGCCAGGCAAATTCAAATTGGAGGCCGGTCCACGAATCAACCGTCCATCTTTGGTCATGAACGTTGGGATCAACATGATCTTCTTTTGATCCCCATAAGCTTCATCCCAAGGAATCCAAACACTGTAGGACGCTCCTAACTCGCTCTCGGAAAAGTGAGTTGTAAACTGCTCGGAAGTGAATCGGAAACGCTTTTCTGCTTGCCCCAAGTCCTCGGAATTGTGCTTTCGAAAAGTGTCGTCGAAACCGTACACAATCAGATCACCGTCAACGGGAATCGCTTGCGTCTTTTCATTGTAAAAGAAGAACCGCCCGCCGAATCCGCGTGTCGGTGGCTTACCTGCCAAGGTCAGGATGTCGTTGGACCAAGTGACCGTCATGGATTGTGGGACTTGGTACTCCTTCTTCTTAAAGGTGAACCAC
>CAITIF010000362.1 GCA_903892365.1 uncultured Pirellula sp.
CGTGATGATGTGTTTGCCAGACGGAGTGATCGTTCAGTTTGGTGGGCAGACACCACTGAATTTGGCACGTGCATTGGCCAACGAGGGGGTCCCGATTATTGGTACTAGCGTGGATACCATTGAGGACGCAGAAGATCGCGAAAAGTTTCAGTCGCTTCTGAACGAGCTGAACATCAAGCAGCCGGCGAATGGGATAGCAAGAACTTTGGCTCAAGCTAGGTCGGAAGTTCAGAAGATTGGTTATCCATGTTTGGTGCGTCCTAGCTTTGTGCTCGGGGGCCGAGCGATGGAAATCTGCTACGATAATTCTCAGTTCGAGCGATTTGTTGCAGAGGCATTTGTGGTCGCGCAGGGGCAACCCGTTCTGATCGATCGTTTTCTGGAAGATGCGACCGAAGTGGATGTGGATGCAGTGTCCGACGGCGACGACGTCGTCATCATGGGCATTATGGAGCACATTGAGGAAGCCGGTGTGCACTCGGGGGATTCCGCGTGTGTGATCCCATCGTTCTCTTTAAGTGACGAAGTGTTGACGGAGATTCGGCAAGCGACTGTTGCGATGGCTCGCCGGCTAAAGGTGATCGGCTTGATGAACGTCCAGTTCGCGATCAAAGAAGAAGGTGATAAGTCGATCGTGTACGTGTTGGAGGTAAATCCACGCGCCAGCCGGACCGTTCCGTTTGTCGCCAAGGCAACCGGAACAGCGGTTGCGAATATTGCAGCCAAAGTCATGGTTGGTAAGAAACTGAAAGAGCTTGGTATTACCAGCGAACCGATCCCTCGAAGTGTGTCGGTGAAAGAATCGGTGTTTCCGTTTCGGAAGTTTGCCGGTGTCGATATCGTCTTGGGACCGGAGATGCGAAGTACCGGCGAGGTGATGGGGGTCAGCGACGAGTTTGCCGTCGCGTTTAACAAGAGTCAAATAGCAGCTGGAGTCGTTTTGCCCAGTTCAGGGAATGTTTTCCTGAGCATTGCATCGCGTCATCGCAGTGGGATTGCGACGATGGCTTTGCAATTGCACGACATGGGGTACAAGTTACTTGCAACGGCTGGTACCGCCTTGGAATTAGAGCGAGCCGGAATACCTGTGACTCGAGTCAGGAAACTGGCGGAAGGGAATCCTAATCTGATCGACTATCTCAAGAACGATGAAGTCTCGCTGATTATCAATACTCCCAATGGCAAGGGAGCGCGTACGGACGAGGGACGCATTCGAGCTGCGGCGGTGCAATTTGGGGTCCCGTGCATTACGACGTTAGCGGCAGCAAAGATGGCTGTAGAAGCAATGTCCGTCATGCGTACAACGTCGATGACTGTGATGTCACTGCAGGAGAGGTTTGCCAATTAGGTTTCGTTGGTACCTGATTGGGTCGCATTATTCTGCGGTGATGGTCATCAATGTGCCGGACTCAAATTTGATCTTCGCTAGGGCAAGCATGTGGCGGATTTGACGATCGGCCATTTGGTTTTCGGCTTCGGTCAATCGTCCGATGGCGTCGAGTAGTTCGTTGAGTTGACTGCTGACGGAGGGGTTATCGCCAAAAAACGAATCCACTTTTGATTCATGCAATTGCACTTCTTCTTGAGACGCCAAGATCTGTTCGATGGAAGACTGAGCCGCCGCGAAGGTTCCTTTGGATTCTTCCAGCACGCTTTCGATTTCGGCCCGGGCTGTTTTTAAAGCATTCGAGTAATCGTAGATCAATTTTTGAATTTCGAGCTCGCGTCCCTTTAGGTTGGCTTTGGCGGATCGATTCCCGACGGGTGCTTGATAGCTTAGTCCGCTCGAGAAGCTAGGGCGTCCGGTATCGAATTGGTTCGTCCAAGATTCGAACAGTTGATTGTCCCCACGAAGGCCTCGAACATAAGATTCAGTGATCAAGTCAAGAGTTGGCTTCAATTCGTTTTTAGCTACTTTTCTCTGCACGACGGCGGATTCAATGGTCTGTTGAATGGCCACAACATCGCCGCGATACATGACTGCTGACCAGAGTTCGTCTTCCAGAATCTCTCCTGGCAAAGCGATATCAGGAATCGTAAGTGGGATGATTTCTTGGCAGATCGAATTCTCTAGTTCGGGCGCGTTGACCAGTTGTCGCAAGACTGCTTCCTGTGCTTTGATGGTTGCTTTTGCAATTTCAATCTGCTGTTGTTGTTTTGCAATGGCCGCTTTGGCGCGTGCGACAAAATTAGATAGCAAATCCACTCCTGCTCGGTTTTCCAGTTTTTGTTTGATTTGAATCAGTCGTTCTTGGCTGATACGCGCTTGGGCTAGCAGATAGCGGTGAAGTGTAAGTTCCCAATACGCACTGATGACATCCATGGCGTGAAACTGGAGTTCGCGGTTGGCGGTGGCTATGGTTTCTTGCGTTTTAATCCCTGCGAGTTGAATTGCCGAAGTGTTGTAAAATCGACCGGAGCCGCGCATGAGTGGTTGCGTGTAATTCAAGCTGAGTTTCGTGTCCGCTTGGTTGTTGGGTTGAAAGAAGAGCGAATTGCTATCCCTTGCGTCGATAGCTTGCGTGAGTTCTGTTTTTCCACCGAGAACGTTGCGGTCTCGAATTCCGATTGAGTTTTGCCAAAACTCATCATTGAGTCGCGTAGGTCCGCCGGTTGTTAGTGTGTTTCCGACGGGATCCGAAGTGTTGTTGTAGATTGATTGGCCAAATCGACGCGGATCGAATTCGCCGGCAGCAACATCCGATTCGGTTCGTTGGATCTTTGGAACAATCAAGATGCTTTGAACTCGGGGTGAGTGTTGCATGGAGAGCCAAACCAA
>CAITIF010000363.1 GCA_903892365.1 uncultured Pirellula sp.
CAGACTTATCGTAAAACAAGAATCCATGACTGGGGCGGTGCGAGTGATTTCCAACCGCAAGAATTCATGGCTTGTCGAAGTGCTTAGCGACTCCGGTTCTTAGCGGCTCCAGCAGCCACCATTGCAAAGCCTCGAATTCTCTACCGGACTCACTTTTTCCGAAAGCGGCCACAAAACCGCATTGCTTTCGAAACCTCAGGGGGTTATATTGTCGCTTAACATGGCGTTAAGGGCGGCTTCGGCATCCAAGCTAGCTCAAGCAGTTCTTTTTCTGTTTCTTTGATGAAGTATTAAGTCGAATGCGTGTAGTTTATTTAAAACGATCTGCCAGGAGCGGCTTTCGTAGTGCGGCATTTACGCTTGTTGAGTTGCTAGTAGTGATTGCCATCATCGGCATTTTGGTAAGCCTGCTGTTGCCGGCAGTTCAATCGGCACGAGAAGCAGCGCGTCGCATCCAGTGCACCAACAATCTAAAGCAAATTGGCCTCGCGTTTCACAATCATCACGATACTTTTAAATCACTTCCCTCGGGTGGGTGGGGCTGGTATTGGATGGGTGACGCAGATCGTGGGGTAGGAGCAAAGCAGTCTGGTAGCTGGGCGTTCTCAATCTTGCCGCAAATGGAACAGCAAAGCCTTTACAATCTATGCGGGGATGGTCAACCCGACGTCATTTCGCCGCAGCAACTTGCCTCGACGGCAAGGGCAACGGAAACCCCCGTTGGCGGTTTTATTTGCCCGTCTCGCCGTGCTGCAGCGTTATACGACCGAGCCATAGCGGCAGGGGTGCCTGGTGGTCATGCCTACAATGCAGACCCTGTTCCAAGGACCAACCGCTCGGATTACGTTGCGAACGCTGGCGATACCAAAATCATGTGGGGAAGCGGACCCAATGTGGCCGATGGATTTGCCGGGACGGGTTTTTTGAATATGAATGCCTCTAACGGGGTTTCACATCAGCGGTCGGAGGTCAAGCTCTCAGACATTTTGGATGGCACGTCTAATACTTATATGGTCGGCGAAAAGTACTTGAATCCCGACCATTATCGAACGGGACTTGATTACGGTGACGATCACAGTTTTTTAGCTGCTGACGATTTTGACATGCACGCATGGACCGATAACCCTCCACTCCGAGATCGTAGTGGGTTCGCTGATTTCTGGCGATTCGGAAGCAACCATCCTAGTGGATTCAATGTAGCGTATTGCGATGGTTCCGTCAGGCACGTCGTTTTTTCAGTCGACGCAACGGTGCATCGTCTCCTTGGAAACACAAGAGACCGTCAATCAGTATCGCTACCAGAATAACTTCTATTCAAGCCAGAAAAACTTATGCCTCGTGTCTCGTTTTTGATTTTGTTGACCTGCACCCTCACGACCTTGCTCACTATCGTCGGCTGCGATTCAGGTTCAGCTCGCGTCAAACAGCTGTACGTCAATTCTACGTCCGCTTCTGAGGCTGCTATCAAGCAACATGATAAAGATGGGAACGGAACGCTCGATTCCACAGAACTAAAATCGATAGCATCGATCGGCAATGTTTCTGATCAGTATGACACGGATCGCGATGGTCAGATTAGTGCGTTGGAAATCCGATCGCGTATCGATAAGTGGCAAGCCATGAAAGTAGCTATGGTCAGTTGTGGCTTTGTTGTGAAGCTGGACGGCAAGCCACTTCCGGAGGCTAAAGTGCGTTTGGATCCAGAGCCTTTTTTGGCGGACACTTTGAGACCTTGCTTTGGTGCGACCGACTCACGTGGTCGGGTTACCCCCAGTCAGGAGGAAGCTTCGATTGGAAATCAATCGGATGGGCTGACAGGAGTTCCGCCTGGTTTGTATCGTATCTCCATTACGCATCCTAAGCTGGAGAAACTGAAGCAGTATCATAGCGAAACGATTCTCGGACTTCAGATTGCGCCGGACGACCCTAGTCTCATGAATCTAGAACTGAAATTAGCGAGCCGATAGCCTATCCACATCTTCAGATGCGCTTGGAGACTGCGAAAAATCGCTGTATTTCGGAGCCTGCTTTTCGAACTCGGATGGACTTAGTTCAAGCCAAGTGGATAGTAAACCCTGGGCGTTGCAAGTGAACGTTTTCCCATGCGATCCAAGTTCGATTGCAGACAGCACCATCACACCTTAGGAGCAAACGCGATTACGGCCCGTTTGTTTCGCTCGGTATAGCTGTGAGTCAGTAAACCCGAGCAGTTCCTGGCATCCCGTATCTTGAGATGTTGTCGGCAACTGAGCTGCGTTAATACTAATGATCACAGGAATGTCTCCAGCAGACGTTGCAAATGCTGTTGCTTGCACGGCGGCATTTTAGTTCCTGCGATGTGTTTCCTAGGCCAAGACCAAATTCTATGCGGACTGAAACGTAGGTCTCTAAGGACCAGCGAGGCCAGTTTTAGCATGAGGGTTGGGTGAGAAGACTTGCTACGCAGGCTCCGATTTCAAAGGTTTTAGCGATAAACAGACTATTAACGCGAGGCATTGTCGACGGAGTTTTCGCGAGCGCGATCTCTTTTGCCCACGAGCCGGGTTTGATCGTAACAAGCCAAGTCGTGAACGGGCATGCCGAAACACAACTCCCGAACGATCGTGTCGTGGTTGCCGACGACGACCGCATGTCATACTAGCCACCAAGAAACGGAAAAATCTGATCGCTTTCCGATCACAGTGACCCATTTCGTTTCTAACAGCCCTTCGTTCAATTGGAATTCAAAGACATTGCGACTGCGGCATGACGATTGCAATTCACGCTCAACAAAAGGTCGATCCAAATTCGGACCAACCAGGATTTCTCCACTCGCAGAAACTAGAGTCTTTAAAAATGATTACCAGAGATCAATTTGTTGATAACGCAGGGGAAGTTATTCGGGACCAATACGATCGCGTATCCACCGAGGCAAAGAAACGGCTGGAATGCACCGCGAAAAGCGTCGGCCGTAGACCTTTTGAGTCCTTAGCAATGGCGGTGGGAACCGGTGTGATCGCCGGGGTTTTATTAGGAATTTCCATGTCCAAACGAAAGCACGCCGAATGAGTTCGCTGAAGGCGCAAGCCGAGACCGATATAGACCAGATCATGGAACGTATGCGATTAGTGCGTATGTCCGGCAAAGCCCACGCGGTCGACCTTCAGGGGAAGGCGAAACGCTTGGTCGATTGGAAGGAATACGTGAAGGCCAAACCAATACTTTCAGTAGCGTCCGCGTCTCTGTTGGGGTTTGGGCTCGTTCGCAATCTCATACTGGCTGCCTCGAAACCATCTCCTTCGTCACCGACTCGACAACCGACAAGGTCTGAAACCTCTCCCTTGAAAACCACTCTCAGTAGCTCAATCGCAAACTTAGCAATCACCGTCGTAACCAACGCCGTCAAGACTTATGTCGCCAACTTAATGCAGAATGGGACAACGAAAGGAAGCCTACATGATCGATTTCAACAAGAATCTTCCAAGGACTGAAGAAGAAGGAAATCGCCTTCAACAAAAAAGGGTTCTGAAGGAAGAATATTCCGACGGGCGAGACGAGAGTGCCATTGATTCCCTAGATCTTGCCCGTCAATACATCGCCGCAAGACCAACAACAACAATTGCAATCGCATTTGCAATCGGAGGGGCTCTGGGATGGTTGACATCGAGACGATGAATGGGAAGTACAAACATTCCAATCCGGTCGAAGACATGAAAACGTCTGCGGGAGCATTCGTTTGCGATCTTGTGGAGCTAGCTGAACTACAAGGGCGATTGCTCAAGGCAGATGCAAAACTTGCTTTCAGAAAGTCGACAGGCGCGGCTGCCGCGTTTGCGGTCTCCTGTTGCTGTTTCCTAGGTTGCTTACCAGTCATAGGCTTTGGCCTTGCTTCAGCAGTCGCATACTATTTCGAACTAGAGAACTGGATAGCGCAACTTGCCGTGGGTGGAAGCCTTTCAATAGTGAGTGTTCTCATTGCAACCATTTCCTTGAGAAACATCACCCGAATCAACCAACAATTTCATCGAAGCACGGATGAGTTCTCGAAAAATCTAATTTGGGCAAAGAACGCTTTCAATCGTGAATCGGAGCGATAGAAGCACCGCCTGCATTTTTCAACTTCCCCGTGGCGCACTAACTGATTGCGTCCAGCCATTCCATCATCAAGGCTTCGGCCACCACACGCAGAAAACTTTATTTTTCGGTTAATAGAAATATCCACTTAACAAAAGGCAAACGAACCATGGCAAATATCACTCCATCCCACGATGGCTGCGCAACAGCTCAAGATGCTTTTCGTAGCGCTCAAGAACAATTGTCAAACGCTGCTAACATCGCGAAAGAAGCGGCTATGGAATGCGGAACGCACTACGTTACAGAACCCGCGAAGGACCTGGTCGGGCTGCTTCAAGATTATGCAAAATCCAGACCCGAAGTTGCGGCGGTTTGGTGCTTTGGGCTTGGTCTGTTTATCGGCTGGAAACTAAGACGATAGAGTTTACGGTAAAGCAGATCAGACTTGAAGCGGATCGTCGACAGAATCAGATATAGATCCATCTCATGCAGTAGTTTAAACGACTACAACAAATTCAACTAGGAAATGTCGGCGAGCTTCTGCTCTTGATACTCAGGCAATTTCGCATCTGGTGGCAATTCAACATCTGCCGGCTTCGGAGCTGCTGCACCGTTCCCTTCTATCTCGTGAAGCAATTCGAGTAAATTCCGTTCTAGTGTAGTACATAGACTGTCGAGTGGCAAAAAGTCGATTCGTTGCGTGCTAAAGGGATTTTGCAATTCCATCCCTATTCGATCTAGCGACAGTAATGGGTAAGCGAGAAGCATCACATACAGAGGAATAACCCAGAGGGGATGAACATGCCAAACTAGTGATGACTCGACAACTCCGGCCTCAAAATCCTGCATCAATCCGAATGGAAGAGTCACTAAAAGCAAAAAGATAAACTGCCGCACCTGAATTGCACCAGATCGAGCGAGTGGCGTTTTCAAAATCCTTTCACATCCGCCTATATGATCCATCAAGCTAGACCTTTGCTCTTCGCACTTTTGAAAGGCGAATCCGTCCATACCAAGATTTCTTGCCTCGTTCAGTAGCATCGCGATTTCGCTGGATACAGCAGCTGGCATATGCTCCGCTTTTCGAATCCAATCCTGACTCGGTTCCGAAAGAAGTCTCTCTAGTTCCGGAAAGTCGCGCTGCTCTCGAAGGCTTCGGCGACAAACGTGAGGGAAAACAGCAAGCCATCGAACAAATCTCGAACGCCAGCGACCATCCCTTGGTCCGTAGGACAATCCCGATATCGCTAAATTGCGAGACTGGTTGACGATACCGCCCCATAAAACTCTTGCTTCCCACCAACGACTGTATCCCGTGTTCACCCGCAACACGAGCAGCAAGCCCAGGATTGCTCCCACTGTTCCAAACGGTCCCGCAGGAACCGACAAAGGCATTTGCAGTATATTTTCTACAATCCGAATACTAAGCACAATGACGACCGTCAATGCACCGAAGCCAAACACATCTAGGAACACTCGCGGTGCAACTGACCCCTTGATAATGAATGTCCCCAACCAATAAGAATACGAGAGACTGCTGTCGGCTTCCGGAACAGGGCGTACTGCTGAGTTATTCGATTTGCTTGGAGATAGGGTTTTCAAGTTCACGGTTCCATTACCAACGCGGTTTTCTGGATCTTGGAGAGACAGGGCAAATTCCGGAAGAAAATTAGCTCGTGATGATGCTGAAACCAAAAGACAAAAAAGCCTTGCCCAACCATAGAACAAGGCTTTTTATAGAATCTGCACTGAGCTGCAATTACTTCGAAGTTTCGGCAACTGAGTCCGAATCGGCGTCGGCTAGTTTCGCCATCAAATCCTCTGCGGCCTTCATGTGCTTTTCGGTCACTTGAATGACATCTAGCACGATTTGCTGCAACTGATCTGATGTATGTCGATGTGAAACAGTTAACTTAGTACGCATGGATGCATGCTTTGCGATTTGCATCCCGACAAAGCACTTATCAAACTCTTCTCCATCTTTCGTACTTAGGTACTTTTGAGAATCTATGATGCACTGCTGAGCGAGTTCACGTTGCAGTTGGACCATATCGACTCCTGGGGCGGTAACATCACCAGTCTTAACGCTTGGACTAGCAGCAGCAAGAGGTGATCCTTCACGGGGCAGAGATTGTTCGACTTGGGTGGCAACCAAGTAACCTTCTTTCGATGCTTCTGGGGCGAATTTGCTTAACTTCTTCAGGCAAGCTTGATGTTCTTCGGCAATCATTTTGACGAACTGAGTCACATCCTTGTTCTTTGTTTTTTCCTGTGCAAACTTGGCCAGAATGATTTGTTCTTGGTTATCCAAAGCAAAGCAGGCCGCAAGTTGCTCTTGGGAGACTCTCCCTGGAGAAGCTGTTTTATTGGCTCCTTGCACTACGGACGTTGGTTGTAGCTTCGAGCCTTGGGATGGTTTTGTTTCTTGCGCGGATACGGTAGTGCACAGTACGGCTGTGCAAACAGAACTGGCTACTAACTTTTTGAAGCTCATTCTCTGACTCTCCTCAACGAAATCGATACTGACTATCCCTTAGCAACACTGCTTTAGGTTCTCAAGATCGATACACCGCAATCGCCATTCCCAAGGTCGGCGATACATGACTCTAAATCGATTGAATTCGTACTTATTATTGGCGGACTCGGGATTGAATGCAGAAAGGCCAGATGAGCTTCCAATGCGATGCGCGAGGGTTAGCACGATCTGGCCTATTATTGCTTTTGGTAACGTGAACGAGACTTAATTTTTTGTCTTGCCTAGAGTCGAGCCGAGAATCAGTCCAGCAACAACGCCGACCCCCATGGCTAGAAGCATTGATTCACCCGGTCGGTGTTGCACAGTTTGACTAGCTGCCTTGATACCATCTCGCGATGCATCTCGAGCGTAGTCGTAACCTTCACGGATTGTTTCGCCAGCCCTACAAGCCAGGTCGCTTGCCGCTTCAGAGATGCGTCCAACGGTTGATGTCGTGTTGTCTGAGATCGTTCGAAGGAATTCCTCGATCTCATCGCGCGCCTTTCCCGTCTTCTTTTGGATCATACCTACAAGTTGCTGAATGTTGCCTTCCACTCCCGCGACATCGTCACCTGTGATCTGCGAGTACTTGGTTTTGACAGCTCCGGCCAAGTGGTTCCATGTGCCTTGGACTTCGTCTTTAATTGCCATTTCAATCTCTCCTTGTATCTGTTTATCGTAATCCCGTCTTGTGCACGAACTGATGAAGCAAAGCTTGTGCCAGACTCGTATCGTTTTTGACAGACCTTATGAATGGCAAACTTGTCGTAATAAAATCTCGCAGCAAGCTGGTTTCGCAACCCAGGAGGTCTTGGAACGACCAATTAGCTTCGTTAACGAACGCTAAGCGATTGTTTGTTCGGGAAGCATTGCAAATTTTCTCGATCATGGGCTAATAAAGTGATTACTAACGGGTCAAGGTAGTGCTAGGCTTTCAAAGCCCAACTTAAGTCTTCTCTCATTGCAAAAGTACCAAGATGTTCGCTCGCATTTCAATCACCACCCTTTGCACTGGATTACTACTGGCTGCCGGGTGCACCCAGTCCACCAACTCGAACGGCAATTCTCCAATTGCTGGTGGATATTCGGCCGAAAGCACCCAATCGGCGGACGCCATTGCGGCGGCCGAGTTTGCTGTCGCTGAACAATCGAAATCGATCGTAGGACTGAAGCTTAGTTCGATCGAGTCGGTTCAAATGCAGGTGGTCGCGGGCAGGAATTTTGAACTGGTTTTGAAGGTGGTCGATGGCGGAATTACAAAAACCGCTCGGGCCATCGTTTACACAGATCTGACAGACACGAAGTCGCTAACGTCTTGGGTCTGGTTGTAAAACGAACAGAACCGAGTTGATGGAAGCTTGTTGCTGCCGCTACCAATTTTGGCAAAAGACGCCAAAACCCGTGACATCGCAGTGGCGAAAGCGTCCCAAGCTTTTTTCACAAAAAAGCGGTTTCAGACATGAAAAAACCCTAGGAATCATTGAGAAACCTAGGGTTTTTGAAAGGGTGACTAACGGGACTCGAACCCGCGACCTTCGGAGCCACAATCCAACGCTCTAACCAACTGAGCTACAGCCACCATCCGAAGACCCAATATTAGTGGTTCCCGTTTCGTCCGTCAACTCAATCCTTTTCTCAAAGAAACTTTCCCTTGCTTGGAAACGGGAACATCCTCACAATCAACCCAAGACTTACCAACAGGGGTTTAGCGTTTCTTTCTTTGACAAACAGGGCAAAAAAAGGTGCTTCGTTGCCCCTGAACCATGCGAACGATCGAGCCCTTGGTGCAGGTTCGACATGGTTCACCTGCGCGGTCGTAAACCAAGTGCTGATTTTGGTACTTTCCCTCACCATTGATTGCGTTTCGATAGGTTCCGTCGCTTAGCGTCGACCCCTCTTGCTCGATGGCTTGTGTCAAAATCCTGACTGTTTCAGCGTGGATTTGCTTCCATTTCATCTTGCTTATGGCCGCGCAACGAAGACTTGGATGCACTCGAGCTGCATGTAGGATCTCTGCGGCGTACAGATTACCTATTCCGCTTACCAGCTTTTGGTCAAGCAAAGCAACTTTGACTTCCCGATCCAAACCCGCAAATCGACTCACAAACGTATCTTGGTCGACCACCGACGCATCCGGTCCAAGCTGATTTGGGCCAAGGTAAAGGTCCACCTGTTTCGGTGTCCAGAGGCTGACGGTGCCTAAGCCTCGTCGATCCCAGTAAACAAAACGATCGGATGCAGCGTTCTCGAGCTCAAACACAATGCGTAAATGGAGCTCGTTGGGCGGTGGCCAGAGCATTGCGATGCCCGCCATTTTGGGTTGCATTACAATAGAATCCCCGCTGTCCAATACAACCAACACACGCTTTGCAATGCGGTTCACTTCGCGAACAACACACCCCACGGTCCTTCGTTCAAGTTCTTGAAAGGAGGGATCGATCTTGATGGGCCGATACGGGATGTCCGGTTCAATCACGGAGCGAATTTTCCCACCAACAATGGGAAACAGGCCACGTCGCATCGTTTCGACTTCTGGCAACTCAGGCATCACCCATCCCTAGTGCGTTTTGTAGACATCTTTAGGTTCGATCAAGATGCTTTGGTCAACCACAAACTGGTGCGATCCCAGTTTTCGAAAGAAGCAACTTGCATAGCCTTCATGACATGCCGCTCCGGTCTGTTCCACTAAGATCAAGATACAATCCGCGTCGCAGTCGATTCGAACCTCTACAATGCGTTGGCGGTGACCGCTCTCCTCCCCTTTTCGCCACAAGCGGTTACGAGAGCGACTAAAGTAGGTCGCGAAACCACTTGCAATCGTTTCTTGGTACGCCTCACGATTCATCCATGCAAACATCAAAACTTGATGCGTTTTTGAATCTTGCGCGATGGCAGGCAATAGCCCGTTCACGCCGCGAGAAAAGTCCGGTTCGGTCATTGCCAAGGACGCTTTAAAATCTCGTGAGCGATAATCGCCATCCGCATCGTTTGAGGATCGCGTAACTGATGAATCATGGATGCGGACGAAACCATCGCCGTCTTTTGTGGTTCGACTTGCGTTGCCGGAGTTTCCGTCAACACGCTCGGAGCCGTTGACTTCCGCTTGGATTCCGATGCTCGTATCTTGCTGATCTCATTCTGAAAATTTGGCGTCCGGTTGGTTCCAACTCGATCGCCACCTTGCTCCAACGAGGATGGGGGAGCGGAAGAAGGCAAGCCTGTCGAAAGACTACCACTGGTTGCTTGGTAGGGTGTTGAGAATGAATCCGGTAGGCTGCTAGGAAGACTCGGTTGCAAACGAGGTTGTTCAGGCGATAGCCGTGGAGGTTCAGGATTACGTTGAGCCGACGGAGCCGGACTAGGCACTTTATTGCCCTTTTTCTGCTGCCTTTGCTGACGCCTGAGGGCCGCTTGCTTCAAAAAATCGTCGAGATCGTCTGCCATTACTCAGTTCTTTCCGAATTTGGAATCCAAAAACTACGGGCTAGCTCGTTCATGCCAAACTAATTTACTTGGGGACAACAGAATGTCGACCCTAGCGAATATCGGCTCAAGCGGGGGCCCCCTCAAAGGATCGCTTGGTGCCACTCCGATGAGGTATTATGCTCCGCGAGCGGTGTTCGAAGGTCCTGTTGTGCTGGTTCCGGCGATACTTTGACGCATTTCGGTGTCCGCGGTCATGTTACGAAGCTTGTAGTAGTCCATGATCGAAAGCCTTCCGCTGAGAAGCGATTCCGCGATTGCTTTAGGAACATCGGATTCGGCAGCCACCACTTCAGCCCGGCTTTGTTCAATCTTTGCAAACATTTCTTGTTCGGTCGCAACTGCTTCCGCGCGTCTGCTTTCAGCCTTGGCACGAGCCACTCGCGTATCCGCTTCAGCAAGGTCCGCTTGCAATCGTGCTCCAATGTTCTCGCCCACATCAATGTCTGCGATATCAATGGAAACGATTTCAAATGCCGTTTGATCATCCAGTCGACTAGCCAATACCGTCTTCGAAATCACGTCTGGGTTTTCCAAAACGGTCTTGTGACTCTCGGATGATCCAATCGCGCTAACGATTCCCTGTCCAACCCGCGCGATGATGGTTTCTTCTGTTGCACCACCGATCAGTCGCTGTAAGTTCGCTCGAACGGTGACTCGGGCCTTCACCTTCAGCTGAATTCCATCTTTCGCGATTGCATCCAAGAAGGCAACCGCACTTCCCTTCGGTGGGCAGTCAATCACTTTAGGATAAACGCTGGTTTGAACGGCATCGAGCACATCGCGTCCGGCCAGATCGATGGCAGAAGCTTCGCGGAACGAAAGGGTAATTTGCTTACTTTTACGAGCTGCTACCAAAGCGCGAATCACCAAGGGAACATTGCCACGGGCCAGGAAGTGCGCTTCGAGCGATTTCGTCGTCAAGTCTTCATCTTTGATGCCGGCTTGGACAGCCATGATTTTGCCGCGAACGATCGTTCGTGCATCAACGCGTCGGAACATCATTCCCAACAAGTCCCAGACACTGACTTTAGCCCCTGTCATGACCGACTGGACCCAAAGCCAAAAGTATCGCGAGAAGACGGCCAATACGATGATGGCGAAAACGAAGGC
>CAITIF010000364.1 GCA_903892365.1 uncultured Pirellula sp.
TCTTGAGGCAAACACCTTGGATGATTTCTGTCGACGCTGTAGACAACGATTGCGCTCCATTCGAAGGCAAGCCGTTGTTGCTGTCGTTGCCATTTGGGCTATTCGATGATTCGTTTAATCATAAGAAACATGCCAAACAGAATGAGCCCAACTGGAATATCTTTGGGAGCGAGCGATGGAAGCGGGCGCCAACGGGCGACGAGTTTGGTTTCTTGGAAAGGTGGACCAAACCAAAGCGATTGCGGCAAAAGGGCCGCATGGAACTTCGTTCGAAAAGCAGGCTTCTAAGTTCCACATCTCGTTCACGATCGGTGATGCCCAGCCAGAATATCAATCGGCGGACCGAATCAGAATCGCTTCGCAGGCTTGCGGCTATTGTTTTCGTGTGACGGAGTTTAAAACTAATGACACAGGGTCAAGCATTAGTATCTGCAATCAAGAAATTAACCCCATCTACTATGACGCCTAGCTGTCGATTGATCGAACAAGAGCTTGGGAATCTCTGAAAGGGTTGCTTCCTGACGAGACGCGATCATTCTCGATTCAAGCGGAAGGCATCAGCCCATGGCTTTCCATCAAGTGCGATCGGCTCAGTACGCCGCAGATCATTGAATACAAAGCTGATTTATCGGATTAGCATTCGAAGGAAAGATCATCACGTCCGGATGTCGAATCGGAATCGATTCCAAGCTGAGATTGCATGCGAGGGAAATCGCGGACATAAGTGTCAGTGCTGCTATGGACGTGCTCTGCTTCGGTTATGAATCGAATTTGCTCGTCGGGGTAAACGTCGTGCTTGATGAGAACTCTTTCAAATGGTTCTAAGGGTGAACCGTAACAGATGATCATCTTGTGTTCATCAAATTGAATCTCTTGTTGCTTACGCGGATTAAGAACAGCAATTCCGGTGCAACCATCGTTAAGTATCAAGTCTTCAAAATCGTAGAAAACACTTTTCAGCACTGGGACGTCGATATGCTCACGATACAATTCCTCATGATCTTCCGAATCTCCGCTATGGCTTGATTCCAGCACAACATCCACTTCATTCCCAAGACAATCGATCAGATCGAGGAATAGGTCGAAGAGTCTTTCGCGAGATGCGGCGGCCATAATGACCGGCACCTTCGCATTTGTTTTCGGGTCTGTGTACGAATCGTGACGATATCCCTGTCTGGGGACGACTTGCAAATCGTAGGAAGGTCGGATTGCATCGGTTAAATCGAATGCGCCATACCGAAACACATTCATGTGCGTTTCGAGCTCGTCGCTGCTGAGCGATTTGAAGCTGGAGGTTGGATTCGTTAGTGCGTTAGTTTCTGGAACAGTCGACATGGTGTTCGGCTGGTAACCTGGAGCGTTGCCCATGGGAATAGCTCGTGCTTTTCTTGGGTTGGAAGTTGCGTAGCAAAATGTGAAAATGGGTGTTGCTTCAAGTCATTTGAAGAACACCCAAGATTAGGTCGCCTTGCTGCGAAGCACTTAGATTTCGTTTTTTTTCCAATCAAATTTCCGGTGGTACATTCGATACAATCGGAAGTGTTTGCGGATAACGTATCGAGCTTTTCAGGCCTGGGAATTACGATAGGCAGTAACTCTCAGATGGAACTTTCGCTGAGGGGCTCGTCCCACTCACAAGATGTTCCTGTCGACA
>CAITIF010000365.1 GCA_903892365.1 uncultured Pirellula sp.
GATCGCGGCAAGCCGATCGCTGAACTGATATAAGGCTTAGGGGTGAGGCCCGTTGTTGCCAGCAGTGTTTTAGATCGCTGGTAACAGATCGCGAGCGGTAAGCCGTTTCATTAAATCCGGTCCAAGCGAACATTTCAGATCATCGTCTAACCAGTAACCCATGTAGTCCGATACGACGATTGCAAAATCTTCCGTCGGCTTCAAGCAAGTGGTCCAATTGTACGATTGGAGCTGGCGTGCAACCCGGTGTAGCATTTCCCGAAATGGGAGCAGGGCATTAAATTCTTCTTGCAACGCTTCTTCGTCTTGGAGCGATTTTACTTTCGATTCCAGACCGTAGGATTCGGCTAGCAGTTCATAACACTCGTCGACAGAGTGTTCGACCAGTTCGCATTCGTCCAAAAACAAGCGGCCCGGTGCATCGGCTTCTTCCGTCTGTTGGGGGCACCACAGGATGTCATACTTGTCGCTGGGATCGTCCAGTTTAAGTTGGGAGAGATCTTTCAGCAACAAGTCAGTAGCAACGCCGATATGAGGAAGCCAATCGTCGTCGTAGTCTTGGTACCAAATGAAAATCGCATAGGCAGCGGAGGGTACTTTCAGCTCCTGGATGGCGATCGGAATCCAATCGATCAAGTCTCGTTCGATCGACTTTAGGAGTTGTTGGATTCGCTGATCGTGTTTGCTGGTTGCCATGTGGGAAGCTCGAAAACGTAGGGCAGGTAATAAAGGCGGCAAGTCCGGCCGGATATCGTAACTGCAATCAACAGCTCGCAAAGGGGCGAAAAGGCGGAAACGGCAAATCCATGCTAGCGGAAGTATTCGCGATGATCTTAAGGCTTTGCAGGCATGAAGGAGGCGATGTCCACGCCATCGAGCAGCCAGCTAAGATTGAACGATAGTAGTTGGACCGCTTCGTGCGAGCCTTTGGGTCCACCTTCGAAAATCAAAAAGATTTTTCCTTGGCTTGGTGTTCCGTTCCGGCCAACGCCCAAGTTCGAATAGGCGCTGGGGCCGTCGTAAGCTAGTCGCTTTACCGGCCAGGTGCGGCCGCCATCGAAGCTGCCCCATACGGTTATCTTTTCTCGGCCTTGAGCGATGGAGGCGCCGACTTGCTTGGGCAAAGCGCCTGCATGATTGTCCACGTTGCTGTAGAGCAGGATGTCTTGATTGAGAATCGGCAATCGGATCATTCCGCCCATCAGACCATACGAAGAGCCTCTTGGGCCATCTGGCAGTTCAGGGCTGCGGTAGGCATCGATCCATAGTTCGCCACCGTTATCGCTGTGGGCCATGAAGCGGTTGCCGCGGCTCATATGCTCGCGCGAGTTGAACAGGATGCTGCCGTTGGAAAGTTCGGCTAGCGCCGCTTCACCCGTACCTAGCACAGGAAATGGCTTGCTAGTATGCCACGTTGTCCCCCCATCATCGCTGTACAGAGCAGTGCTGTAGTGATAGGGCCGCCATTCCACGGCATTGGAATTCTTCGGGCCCATGATGCGAGCGGGCATGATCAATCGGCCCTGATGTTTGCCAAACGCAAGCGTGATGCCGCACTGCATCGCGGCTACCCCTTCAATTCCAGGAACGTTCCCAAAGCCATCCGGTCGCACGCTAGCGGTCTCACGTGTCCAGTTTGCACCAGAATCGCGACTTCGAAAAAGCCAGCCTCGGCTTGGATTGACATAAAGCAAATCGCCATTGGTTTCGTCCACCAGAGCCCGTCCCTCTAAGGCGTCAGCGGCGATAAGGATGTCGGAGTCCCATGTCTTTCCCCCATCGCGACTGCGTCGACAATATCCACCACCTGGTGACTGGAATGCTACCACGGTGCCATCTTGAGTTGTGAGCACACCACCCCAACCGCCGCGTTTCTCCCAAAGCTCTTGCATGGGAACGAAAACAGGCTCACCCAAAAACTCTTCCAATGTGGAAGCAACAGCATACTTATTGTTGAACTCTTTCGGCTGATCTTGCGCCCGTAGAATCGCAAACGGCATAAACAGCAAGGCGTAAAGGAAAAGAACGAATGTCGAGTGTTTCATGAGTGGGTTCTGGTTCAATGCGGTTGTGGAGGCTTGAAGGTAGCAATAGTTTGTTTTACAAAAGAATCTGAGGGATAATCTTACCCTCGACGTTGGTGAGTCGGCGTTGAATGCCGTTATGTTCAAAGCTCAGTTTTTCGTAATCCAGTCCAAGTAGATGCAAGATGGTTGCGTTGAAGTGATAGAGCGGGTGAATGTCTTCGATGGCTTTTTGACCTAGCTCATCGGTTAAGCCGTGGCTAACCCCCGCTTTGACTCCAGCCCCGGTCATCCAGCACGTGAAGCCATCGGGATTGTGATCTCGACCTTGCGACCCCTTTTGGAAGAACGGCATCCGACCAAATTCGGTGCACCATACAACAAGGGTATCTTCTAGTAATCCTCGCTGTTTCAGATCACGAATCAGAGCTGCCGCGGGTTGGTCCAAGATTTCCGCGTGCACATCGTACTGTTCTTTAAGAGCGTTGTGGCCATCCCAATTGAGTTTGCCGCCGCTTGCGTACGCTCCGTTAAAGAGCTGGACAAAACGAACACCTCTTTCAATGAGTCGCCTCGCAAGAATGCAATTCTTCGCAAACGCTGCTTTATCCGCATTCTTGGTGTCATCAGCGCCGTAGAGTTTCAGAATATGAGCAGGTTCGGAGCTAAGATCGCTAAGGCCGGGAACGCTCAGTTGCATTCTGGCTGCAAGTTCATAGCTTGCGATACGAGCCGCCAGTTGTTCGTCCTGATCATGATTCTCAAAGTGCTTTTCGTTGAGCTGTTGCAATAGTCTTCGGGCTGCTTGATCGGCGTTTTGCGAAACACCTTGTGCGACCAAATGGCGGATTGGGTCCTTGGAACTCATGGTCGTCCCTTGGAACGCCGCTGGTAGAAATCCCGGGCCCCAGTTATTCGAACCGTTCTGGGGAACACCTCGTGGATCTGGGATTGCAACATACGCTGGCAGCTCTTGGCTTTCGCTTCCCAGAGCGTAGGTTACCCATGAGCCAAGACTTGGAAAACCGTCCAAAACAAAGCCGGTAGAAAGAAAGTTCTCAGCAGGGCCGTGCGTATTCGATTTGCTAGTCAGCGAATGAACGAAAGCGATATCGTCCGTCAGTTCGGCTAAATGAGGAATTAAGTCACTTACCCATTTCCCCGTTTGGCCTCGTTGACGAAAAGTGTACTGCGGCTTGGCCAAATTGCCCGCAGGACCTTGAAACGTTACCTCGGGCCCGCCGGGCAAGGGTTTATCGTCCCACTTGATGAGCTCCGGCTTGTAGTCCCATGTTTCGAGTTGGCTAACTGCTCCAGCACAGAAAATCACAATGACCTGTTTGGCTTTGGCAGGGAAGTGAGTGGCCCTTGGCGCGTAAGGTCGTGCTGGGTCGATGATCGGCGAGGATTCCGAGGCCGCCAATAAACCATCGTTCCCGAGCAAGCTGGCAAGCGCAACCGATCCGAGCGAAGTGCCCGCATTGCTGAGAAAGTTGCGTCGATCGAGAAGTTGAAAACCAGAACGAGTTATCTTGGGTGGGGTCATCGTGCAGCTATCGTGTTCACTAAGGGATAAACAAAAACTCGTTAGAATTGAATAGGACTCGGCAAAGTCCAACCAGTCCATGTTCGCGAGCGAATGGGGCTACATGAAGCAATTCGTCCGGTGATGGTTTGCGGCTGAACGCATGCAAGAATGCATGTTCAATTTGCGATTCAAGTTGATCGCCTGTTTCTTTTTGGATTCGAGCTGCAAAGGCCTGCGATACGTCCAACGTAAAGGTGCTGTTGAAAAGATTCAGTGCTTGGATGGGAGTTGTCGAAGCGCGACGCAGAGCCGTACTCTGGCCTGCATCAGGGCAATCGAAGGCCCCAAATACCGCCTCGGATTCTCGCCGGATTTTGTGCGCATAGATCATTCGACGTTGGTTTTCCCAAGTGGGTTGTTCGATCGGCTTGAAGCCACTTAATCCGCCACGTTGCTGAAACAAGTCGTAACCTCGGCCATACATTTGAGGGTTCAAGCTGCCGCTGACCGCTAACATGGAATCTCGCAGAGACTCCGCCTCAATCCGTCGTGAGGGGTACCGCCAAAGGAGCCGTGACTCGCGGTCTTTCTCAAGGCCTAATGCGTTTGATTTCGATGATTGCCGGTAGGTTTTGGAAAGCATGATTTGCTTGTGAAGCTGTTTGATGTTCCAACCACTTTTCACGAATTCGTTCGCAAGCCAGATC
>CAITIF010000366.1 GCA_903892365.1 uncultured Pirellula sp.
ATCGAACCGCAGGCAGATCGGATCGCAAGAAGCTCCAGCGCCAACCGAACATCGCAAACCTCGCGAATTTCACGCGGTGAAAATCTTTTTACTAAAGCACCGCGATTGGGAACAATTTCCACAATCCCCATTCCTGAAAGTGTCAACAATGCTTCACGAACTGGAGTGTGCGAGACGAGAAACCGATTGGCCAGCGATTCAGTAATAAGCCGCGTTCCCGGCTGAAGTGTCCCGTCGAGAACTTCCTTCATGACGGCTTGCGCAATGAAGTCACGCGAAACGCGAGCGGTGGATATGGATGTTTTTTTCACGAGATCAGACCCATGATTGCAACAATGTCGGTAAACACAAAATGAACGGCACATGAAATGCGCCTTACACCGTGACTTTTATGAGCGATGCTGAAACGGACAACCGCCAACTAGAGTAAGTTGCTGATTCTATAGAATCAAGATCTTTTCTGCAGAATCCAAAGACCGAACATGCAATAAAAAAACCCGGAAGGAAATTCCGGGTTCTGTGGCAAATCGACTGGACGGATGCTAGCGACTCGATTTACGAGCTGGAAGTGATTACTGCTGGGCTCGGGACTCCGATCGCGCGTCGGTGGTCGAGTACCCAACGTGCCAAAGAGACATCTCCTTCAACGCCGATCTTTTCGAGGATCCGTTGACGGTGTCGCGATACAGCCTGGAAACTCGTTCCGAAATCAGAAGCGATTGTCTTCATGGACTGGCCCTGAACGAGAAGCTCAAGAACTTCCGATTCCTTGTTGGTCAAGCTCTTCAGCTTCTTTTCCGAAGCTTCCTGCGCCAGAATGGCGTTATGCTTTTGCTCGCTAGACTGGAGACATTCGCGAACTCGAGCGATTAAGGTTTCTGGCAAAACGGGCTTTTCCAGATAGTCCAACACACCCGCTTTGAGAGCTCCAGCACAGGAGGAGACGTCTCCAAAAGCAGTAATGATAATTGCGGGGATATCCCAGCCAACTTCGCGAGTCTTTTCGAATAGCTCCATGCCCGACATACCTGGCATGTTGAGGTCAGTCACTAAGCATCCGACAGGCTGGATGTCGCTTATCTCCAAAAATTGCTGGGCGGATTCAAAAGTTCGCGTAAGGATTCCATGAAGAGTGAACAAGCACTCGATGGAATTTCTGGAACCTTCGTCATCGTCGACCACGTAAACTGTTGGCGTTAACATTACTCTTGACCTAAAAAGAAACCTCGGGGTGGGTAAGCAAAGCGAGAGGACAGTCATAGTCGGCAAAACCGACCCTAACAAGCTACCCTTTGATTATTACTGTGTTTGAATCACAGATAAACCCCCCGAAGCGGTGTGTCGCTACAACTAATTAGGTTTCACACGCGGATTGTAGGGGTTATCCTCAATTATCTATCTCTTCTTGGGCCTCGCCCGCGCTGATTCCTCCCATTGCCTGGATTTCGCTGATGATTTTCCATGTTTACGGCTACCAGCGTTCCAATTGCTTCTTCCCACGAAGGTATCTTCGTGTTGCGGATGGTCGCACTTGTACCGTCATCCGATTCATCTTCAAGCGGCGATTCCGAACGCTCCGGTGAATCTGCCCGGTCACGGTCACCTCGTTTTCCTCGGCCGCGTCCACGACGTCGACGGGGGCGACTTTCCGTTTCTTCAGTAGCCGAAGACTCCACCCGATCGTCCGGCTCCGCCATGTCATCATCCAAATTGACAAAGTCATCATTGGAATCAACATCCATGGACGAATCGCGAGGAAATTCTTCATCGATCAAGCCTTCGCCAAATCCAGAAGGCCTTTTCGATTTAGCCGCACCCGAGTCCAACTTTGCGTTGTCCCTGACATTGGATCGTTCCAAGCGGTCCGTACGTACGGGTTTTTCAAGCTTATCTTGAGCTGGTTCATCATTTCTTGATCGACCTCGACGCGGGCCGTCACCACGACTATTACGTTCCGGTCGCGGCTCGCGAGTTGCACCAAACTCACTCGATGAGCCCGCTTCGGACCTTGCGCCGGAACGCGGTGTTCGTGTTTCTGAGTCTTTCGAAACACCCAACTCATCTCGACTTAATCTTTCACCTTGGGGTGCTCTCTCACCCCGCGGTGCTCTTTCACCCCGCGGTGCCCGATCGCCACGCGGTGCCCTGTCGCTTTGCGGTGCCCTGTCGCTTTGCGGTGCCCTGTCGCTGCGTGCGCCGCGATCACTGTGAGGTGCTCGTTCCCCTTGAGGGGCTCTTTCTTGACGTGGTGCCCGATCTTCACGCGAACCCCTTTCCTCGCGAGGGGCTAGGTCATCACGGACCGGCCTTTCGCCACGAGGTCCACGTCCTCGCCTTGAATCTCTTGGTGGAGCCAATTCTGGATCGTTCTCGGAGACCACATCCTCATTTTCGAATTCAACGGCTTGACCCGTTTCGATCGAGCTCTCATCCTTCTGCGATTCTTCACTTCTGCCTCTTCGAGGAGGCCTTCGCGATGATCTGCGATCTGGCTCCACTTGCTCAGATCGATCTGTCCGGGCTCTTCCAGCTGGTGCACGGGAAACAGGAGTCTGACTTTCG
>CAITIF010000367.1 GCA_903892365.1 uncultured Pirellula sp.
ACTTTGTTTGCGTGGATTGCGGTACGGTGTCTTGCATGGAAGGGATGAGCTTGCCCGATGATAAACAACGCAAGTCCTTAAACATCTCACGCATCAGCGAGATCTTGGTCAAAGGTCATTGCTTGGTCTGCGAACCCGTCTGAATTTGAGTTTGTATCTGAGTTTGAGTCTGCGATATCGGCGCAAGCCAAGTGAACGGTACGATCGGGATGTTTCGAAGGACGCCGAATCCGATCACGAGGAGGGCAAGAGCCCATGCGGATTTAGGGCCCGTCACCAGATGAAAGAATGGCTTCTTGCAGCGGTGGGCAAAGTACTGCCAGACTAGAGCCGCAATCAGAACCGGCAAGAACAAGATCACCAATGCGTTCATGCGAAGTGCTTCAAGAAAACGCCCTTGCGACAATTCGTGAACGGCTCTTGTACCGCCGCACCCTGGACAGTGCAGACCGGTCCATTGGTACATCATGCACTTGGGATAGAAGTTGAATTGAGATGGTGGGAAGGCAGAGACCAACGCCAGTGCAGCGACCGATAAAGCGATCGCCGCACATGCAACCAACGCAATCTTGATTCTGGGCATTGCCAATTACATTCCGTTCATGCCTTGCTGTTGCACAGCAGCTGCACCAACAATCAGGAACTGAACTACCGTTCCGATAATGTTCACCACGATTCCCGTGATCAATGCGATCCAACACCACTTCTTTGCATTGTTGGAACTGGTTCGGGCACCCTCGTAATCTCCCATGGCTGCTTTGGAATTGACTTGGGCTGCGTAAACGATTGCAACAATCCCGAATGGAATGCAGCAGCAAATCGTAACGAGAATGGATTGCACTAGATAATTTGGAACGGTTGGCCCCATGCCACCCATCGGAGCATTTTGCAAGGGTCCACTGCTGTATGGATTGTTAGGCATTCCCGATGACATGATACTTCCTGAAGTTAAAGGACAAACGAATCAAAACACGATCCCAGTGGTTAGAGTATATCAAATGGAAATGCCGTGTGTTCATGCTGCTCGGAACAGCACGAAACCGAGGAAAACGGCAGCCAGGGCCAAAAAAACATTGGCTAGACAATGCAGAACACCGGACATTGGATTTCCCTTCAACAAAGCTTCAAGCAGCTCTAACGAAAAGGTCGAGAAAGTCGTGAACCCACCGCAAAACCCTACCCCAAACAGCAAGTAAACGGATTTGGTTCGATCAGGAAAGCTGGCTACCAAGCATCCCAGAAAGAATGAGCCCACCACATTCACCGCGGTCGTACTGAGGTGGAGATTGCCAGGAAACAACCATGGAACAAGCCAATTGCCGATTGCAAATCTCACCATGCTTCCGATGGCCCCACCAAGGCCCACCTGCAGCAAAGCAAAACTCGTTATGCCAGAAATACTACTCATGTTCTCCATCCGTTTCCCTCGATCCGTTTCCCGTTCCGCATTCAACCATCAAATCAAGCAGTACACTTCTATACTTCACTCCCAGATTTTAGCCGAATGGAGCCTGGTCTGCCCCCCTTGCGAACATGCAAGGTACACTTAATCCGCTCGGGCTATGCGCTCCGCGATATCGTCAGTTCGCAATGATATTGAAAAACTAGAGGCACCCATCGCTGCATCAGCAGGAAATCCATGGACAACGAAAAGACAATCCCCACGCTGGAACTAAGTGTCGAGCTGCTTTCGGAGGCTATCCGATCGTTTCCCGAAGCCATTCTCATTAAAAATCTCCGTGGGGAAATCATCCTTGGAAGTAGACAGGTAGCCGATTTTTTCGGGGTCAGCGTTGACGAGTTGCCCGGCAGGAATGTCTACGACCTGCTTCCCAAAAAGATCAGTGAATCCGTTCGGGCAAAAATGAAATGGATCGAAACAAATCGTCAATCCGATGTGTCCGAAGAGGTCTGGGAATTCGAACACGATACTCGAACATTATTGGTATCGCGTGCACCTGTGCGAAATCCGCGTGGTGAAGTTGTTGGGGTGATGACAGGCTACCGCAACATCTCCCCCATCAAACAGGCATTTGCCTTATATGAACAGAACCAGCACCGCTTTGTCACTCTCGCAAAAACTTGCCCCGTCGGCATTTTTGAATGCAATCCATTCCACCAAGTCACGTATGTAAATCCCGAATGGGAAAGAATAACCGGAATGCCTTCGGCAGACATCCTGGGTAGGGAATGGCTGAGCATGCTTTCTGCCGAGCACCAACAGCGAGTACAAACCATCCTTGGTCCAACGGAATCGAATCGCCCCAGCATTAGTGTTGACTGTTTAGTCCGAGGCAAAGAGCAGCGCTGGGTCGAGCTTTCGATCAATCACTGCTTGCATGAAGATGGCAATTCCGTGTCTTACATTGGCAGCATGGTTGATCTAACAAGCCGGCTAGAAGCTCAAAAGCAACTAGAAGAGCAGGTCAATCTCATGAGAGAATTGACGAGCGCTGTTCCCGCAATCATCTGGCAGCTCAGTTTGAATGGCCGTTGCATATTCATCAGCGATCATTGGCGATCTGTGACAGGTAGTTCACCGCAAGACGCTATACGCGATGGCTGGGTCGAATCGGTACACCCGGATGATCGGTCGGCTGTGAAATTGAATTTGGGCGAGCTTCTTTCGTCTAAAAAACAAAAATGCAGCTTTGAATGCCGTTTGTTGGGCAGCGCCCGCGATTGGCGATGGACGCTGGTAGAGGCACAACAAATCCACTCCATAGAGGGAGAGTTGCGAGGTGTGGTAGGGAACACCATTGACATTACCGAACGCAAGATGGCACAGCAATCGTTGCTTGAGTTAAACTCGTCGCTTGAGGAACGCGTGCTTGAACGGACTCAAGCGCTTCTTCAGTCCAATGAAGCATTAAAAGTCGAGATCGAACATCGAAGACACACCGAAGAAATGCTAGAAGAAAAGCGTTCCGAACTTGACCACGTTGAACGTCTGAGTTTGGCTGGTCAGTTATCGGGCGAACTTGCCCATGAATTAAACCAGCCACTAAATGCCATCCAAAACTATGTTGGAAGTCTATCGCTACTTGTCAGCAAACTGCCTCAAAATGATTCTGCCGTAAGAATTTTAGACCAACTCAACAAAGAAATTTCTCGTGCCGCCAAAATCATTAAACGCACGCGTGATTTCGTTTCGACGGGTAAACATCAACCTGAACAAATCGACATTTGCGAAATCATTTTAGACACTGCCGCCATGCTTAAGGGTGAAGCCAGACGTCGTGGAATGCAGATCCAAGTCAAAATGGACTCACAAACTTCACCCTTTCTGGGCGATAATGTAGTACTGCAGCATGTGCTTGTCAACCTTATCCTGAATGCAATCGACTCGATGGTTGGCCATCCC
>CAITIF010000368.1 GCA_903892365.1 uncultured Pirellula sp.
AGATACCTTCCCAGCCGGAGGAATACTTTTCGTTTGTACCAACTCGCGTAATTGTCACAGAAACACCTTTTGCTTGAAGACCACAACGTCTTAACTAGAAGACGAAAACACCGACCGCGAAACAACCACGGCTATCGACATCACCCAAATTAGCGGAAGCGGGATTGACTGGTCAATACGTTTTGGTGATTCAAGGCGCATTCGCGATCGATTTGATACGGGATTCTTCCATATCGATCTCGCGTTCGAGTTTTTGGACCAAGGCCTCTTCGATAATCGACTCACGAAACAGTTGATGCAGCCGATGCCGTTGAGCCGCCAGGACGCCAGAGAATGCTTTGTGACAAAGCTTGGATTGATTCCCTAGGATTGATTCATCATCCAGATTTAGTCGCATCAGCCAGCTATCAGCATGGCTGCGAAAGTAAGATCGCAGGTATTCAATCTCATTCTGGTTGACACCGCGAATCGCTTTCTCGTCCAGATAGATGTTGGCGCAGGCAAGCAACGCCAAGCGAGCGTCCAATTCTTGTTCGGATTGGGAGCGACCGCCCCTGCTCAATTGAAGCATGCGAACAAGCCAAGGCAGGGAGACGCCTTGAACGACCAACGTACCAAGAATTACGACGAACACCACGAATAAAATGAGGGTTCGGAAGGGAAAGTCGGCGGGCAGAGCAAGAGCTGCCGCCAGGGATACCACCCCACGCATTCCTGTCCAGCCTATCAAAAGCAAGTGCTTCTATGGTGGGGAGGGATCCTTCTTACGCCGCCGATTCGACAGAAATCTTGGTAACCAAGCGGCAGGAAAAACCCATACCAAACGGACCGCAATGGTCACAAACAGGATCGCAATTGCACCAAGACCGTCTCTTAAGAACTGCTCACCTGTGGCTAAATTCTGAACCACTTCGCGCATTTCAAGACCGATAAAGATGAATGACAGTCCCGTGAGAATAAAAACGACACTTTCCCAAACCGCACTTGCATGCAGCCTAGTCGCTGCAGAGAACAATCGACCGCTGCTTTGTCGAACCATTAAACCGGCGCATACGACAGCCAAGACACCCGAACAATGAATTGCTTCGCAGATTAGATACGCGGCAAAGGGAGTCAGCAACGTCACTACAGTTTCGATCACAGGTTCATCGAGTCGCTTGTGGATCGCCATCACGGCCCAGCCTACTAGGCAGCCAACAGCAATGCCCCCTACCGTAGCGATGAAGAATTGGGAAACAAAGCCTGATACAAAAAACGTCTCCCCAGCCGCCACCCCCAATGCCACGCGATAGGTCACCAGACCTGCTGCATCGTTCAGTAGGCTCTCACCTTCCAGAATTACGGAAATGCGCCTAGGAACTCGAAGACGCTGGGTGATTGCTGTCGCAGCGATCGCATCAGGTGGTGAAACAATAGCTCCCAGAGCAAACGCAGCAGCCCATGGCAAACCCGGAAACAGTGCGTGCGCGACCACCCCTACGACGAGTGTGGTGACTAGAACCAGACCGACGGCAAGCAGGCCGATCGGTCGAAGATTTTGACGAAAATCATGGATGGGAGTTTGCCATGCTGCGGCGTACAGCAGTGGGGGTAAAAACACCAGGAACACAATCTCAGGTGTCAGTTGAACGTGCGGCAAGCCTGGGACAAAGGCGATTGCTGCCCCCACGAGTACCATAATCGTTGGGTAAGGAATCGACCATGTACGTGTCAAAAAAGCCAAAAAAAGTGACAATGCATAGCAGCACCAGGACAGTGGAGACTTCTTGCATGCTTTTTGGCGATTGGTTGGCGAAGTGGAATTTATGCCCGAACGTCGATACCGCGTTTGGGTACAACCGCTGCTTGCTCAACTAGTTGAAGGACGGCCTTGCCTTGTTCCTTGGCTGCATTTTGTGTTTTCACAGCAACCGCTGTAGCGATCTCGACTTTAGTGGACTCGGTTTCTCGGTGAATGTCGATCGCTTGTTGAACAACTGGGGAAATTTTCATTGTAATTTAAACTCCTACGGCTTCTGAAGATGAACGCATTATCTTGGCGGAACGGGAATTGGGTTCGTTTTCACAAGTGACAATCAAGTCCATTGCGACCGACCAGCGACCTTCTGAATCCCCTTGAACGATCCAGTGAGGCATAACGCAGACAGATTGATGAACGAGCTCGAAACCGCCTTCGCTTTGGCTGACCGTTTCAATTGGGAAGCTCCATAAGCCCGACGGACGGCTGGCGGTCCATTGGACGTTGGCCCCTAGCCATTGATCGATCAAGCCTAGGTAGTCGGTCGATTCGATGTTAAGAACGGTTCCAAGATGTCCCATCCGCTCACATCGCGCATCATAAAAGAATCGATCGTCAGCTCCGGATGGCATGCCAGCAAAATTGAATTCAACGCCGAAGTGAAACGGCCTTCCCGGTGGCAGCCCTTCAATCAGGTAAGTGATTTCTAAGGCATGGCTTCCAGCAAACAAAGTGATCCCTTTAGTGATCGTGAGCGGGATGCCCCAAGCGTTCCCCTCCCGGCAAAGCTGGATCTGAATCTTGCCAGTCCCGCGTCGCAGCTTGGCATCATACGGCAATGCTGCAAAATCGCCACGTTCGATGGCGGTCCCTCGCTGAACATCTTCGGGAGTCGCCTCGAGATCAAAGAAATGATCGACTAAGGACTTTCGGGCGTAGACATCGTATTGAAGTCGTTTGTCCAATCCTTCTTGCTTGAAAACAACTCGATCGTGAATACTAGCCGTTTCATGGGAGGAATGGCTACTGCCAGCCTTCACTTTAGCATGGTATTGTTCTGGGCGACGCTGCATCGTAGCCAACAAATTGTGTTCAATGCCTCGGATATCCAGTTCATACAAAATTCCGCCCGTGGCCGGCGCTAAGTACCCGATTAGTTGGTCGTTTGCTAAACGAATCTCAGGATACAAGTCTTTGTTGTAGTCTTCCGTAGTTACATCCACCCATTCTCCATGGCGACCATTCGAACGCTCAATCAAGTTGTCGGCAGCGATCAGCTCGCGGTATGTGGCGTTTCGCAAATGCGGAAGGTAAATTCCGCCGAATGCCCCGTGCCAGTATGGGCAATTGCATTGAGCTCGGTAAAGGTGATCTTCTGCCTGTGGCAAAAGTGTCTTGTCGCCAGTGCCGCGGCGCGCGAACTCCAGACGTCTGCTAACGTCCAGCATACGACAGTACATCTCATTTGCTTCGGAGTACTTGATTCTAAAATTCCGCCAGAAGCCTCCTTTCATAAACTGTTTAATTTGAGGCCACCGTGAATCGCTCTCAAGCTCATGCACGACCGAGTCGTAAACAGCCTGTCGGTCGACAGGCAAAGCCCATTCGGTCATCTCTCGGTAGGAGCAGTCTGGCAAGTAAACCGAACCTGCTGGAGGTGTTTCCGTTATCACTTCAGACGGGGTAGAAGTACGCAGCCAGGTTCTGTTTTCAGTCAGGAGGTCAAAGAACTGACGCAGCCAGCCTCGTTGATAAACATGTTCGTGAGTATTCGGCCACGTTCCAAATTTTTCTCCGTCGTCACCGAACAACAACACCGAATCCGGAGCTCGGGCTGCTACTTGACGACAGTACTCGATCGTTTCAGAAGCTGCCGCGAACGGAAGAAGGTACCTGAGTCGTTCGCTTCCTGGAAAAACCCTTAAAACGTGTCCGTCATCTTCGGTTAAAAAGTAGTTGGTTAGCTGGGAATCCATCCATCCCGCAGCGCGAAAGTGAAAGTCATCCAGGATCGTGTATTGCATACCTGCGGGTACGATGTCACGCGTTAGCTGGCTTTCCCAAACGCGTTCTGGCATCCACATACCCGTGACTGCGGTGTCAAATCGAGTCTGAAGCCAACGCGTGTATTTGCTGATTTGACCGATGCGATCGCGGCTAGGCAGCATCGTCAAGATGGGCTCGTAGAATGGACCGCCGACAATCTCAATACGATCGGCTGCAACCAATGCCTTCACCCGCTCCAGGTACTCGGGATGATGCTCTGCCAGCCAGAGCATGAGAGGACCTGAGGTATGCAATGCTACCTTCAAATGCTCGTAGGGCTCGAAGACATCCAAAAAAGGAAGGTAGCTATCTTGGTAAGCCTGTTCGATGACTCCGTCAAAGTTTCCAATGGGTTGATGGTTGTGCAAGACGATGCAAAGACGTACCGAGTTTCCCATGAAATGCATTCCAATCCATCGCGAAGTCA
>CAITIF010000369.1 GCA_903892365.1 uncultured Pirellula sp.
CGACATCCGTCCGATCGATTTCATACGACGCGCGACGCGTGACGTCTAACACTTTGCCGTCGTTATCCGTAAAACAAACGACGATCCCGTGCGAAAGATCAAGGCCCGTCAGTTCAAGTTGACTAGGGTATACGGTCAACTGCGCGGCAACCGCATGCAATTGCAGCGTGAAGAGCACCAAGGCGAAGCTGTATAGCAGGCATGGCCAATTACCAACCGATCCCCGGGCAATAACACTGGGAGCAATTGATCTCAGGGCAATAGAGTCTTTGACCAAGGTTGCTTCTTTAAGAAAGCAGTGCGCAATAGGCGGGTGGGGATCGCTACGGGGATCATCTATTAAAACACCTCAGCTTGCCTAAGTCAACGTTATTGAGGTCGAAATAATGTGAGGCAGATTCAGTTTTTAGGCTTCAACTTGATCGTCAGCAATGGTAATTCAAGCGGTTGGTCAGCGGTTCAATAGAACCCGCGCCGGATCCACCCGAGCGACTTCGGGACGAAGCCCACGGCGCCCATGCACAATTGCATTTTGGCAAGCGATCTAAAGCCACCTTGAGGAGTTCACGATGCTTTACGCAGTCAATATTTTCAATTGTTCGGCTTTTTGCACGGTCTACCTGTTGCGTATTGTCGTCAAAGCTTGCGAGTACAGTCGTCCAATCCCGCAGATCGCGAGCAAGCCTTGGCGAATGAAAGTTCCTCCCGCGCATGATGTTACCATTTAGAACTGAGATTCCCCCCCGACATACAGCTATACCAAAATTTGCCGCCGGTCTAATTGCTAGCCTTTCACTGCTGGCTTCGGGGTGCCATGTTCCGTTGATGACGTCACATTTCATTGCCGCTCCTCCAGCGTTGTTCCGACAGATCAACAGGCCGAATGACAAATCGAAGGTTGCCCTGATTTCAGCGTCTGGGACTAGCGTCCATCATGATCCCATCGACACTGCTGGCAACTCGATTTCATCTGTTGCGAATGACTCGAAGGTCTCCACCGTCGACGGAGCGCTTGCTATCGGCGACGTGCCATCAGATCTTTTGGATTCAGACCGCTGGCAATTCAATCCGCTCCCAGGTGCCCGAACGAAAACAGCAGATTTCAACAATCTAATTGAAACCGAACGACCTGCATCCCTCATTGAACGCATGTGGGACGATCAAAAGAACTTTTATTCGCCAGAGTCATTAACGTTACTGGGCGGAGGCTTGGTTCTAGGTGGTACGATGGCGAACACATCGATCGACGATGGTATACATCGACATTTTCAGAGCAGCGTACGTGGTGCCACTTCCGACGATTGGTTCAATTCTCTTCACGCCAGTAAGGAACTCGGCAACGGAATGTATATTCTGCCTGTATTTGCAACCGCATGGGCTGCGGGCGAATTGTTTCCAGACAATGCCCTTGTGGAAACGAGCGGCCAGTGGGGTGAGCGATCGATGCGAGGTTTCGTTGTCGGTGCGCCGCCGTTGATCATCATGCAACAATTAACGGGAGGTTCAAGACCGACTGAAACCAGTGAAAATTCGGAATGGCATCCGATGCGAGACAACAATGGAATTAGCGGTCACGCGTTCATGGGTTCGTTACCTTTCATCACAGCCGCCAAGATGACTGACAACCGTGGCTATAAACTTCTCTTCTATGCGGGGTCAACCATCGCACCACTTTCGCGAGTCAACGATAACGCACACTACCCGTCACAGGTTGCCTTAGGATGGTGGATGGCATACTTGGCGGCGAGTGCGATCGATGCAACCGACAACCCGAACGCTCGATGGCGATTCTATCCTTCCTCAACTAGAGAAGGTTCTGGAATAATGGCTGAGTATCGTTTTTGAATGCTGATCTGAACGTCCATAATCGACATCTAGCATTGCGAAACTCGTTACAGCCGCATCGCAACCTTACCGCCACGCTATCATAAGGGGCCTAGCGGATCATTTTTCTGATCGAACGCGATGGGACTTAGTGTCCCTGTTGCTGTTTTCTGTTGCTGTTTTGCTATTTATTTCCTGCAGAACGCGAGATCTGCTGCAATGGCCTGATGTGAATCTGTTCCCAAGCTGCTTGCCAGTCAAATCTTTTCTCGCGAAGGACCTTGCTCAGTGGTTGATCGTTCGCAATCGATTGGAATTCTGATTCTGGAATGACTCCTTGATCCTGAAATTCGACGGCCAACTTCAGCAGTTGTTTTCGAAAGCGAATCAGTGTGTTCGCATGTTCCACTGAACCTGCGAGGTTATTCATTTCATACGGGTCTTGTTGAAGGTCGTAAAGTTCTTCGGGCGCCTGAGATTTGCTCCAGATCTGCTGATGATAGCCTGACAGTTTTCCTGCATCCGCTAAATTTTTCCAGGCCTGCCATGATTCTATCTGCATCGGATACTTCGCATACGGAGCAGCAGGTTGGTCCGGAAAAAATCGTCGAATGTACTTGATGCGGCCATCGGTCAGCCCACGCCTCATACTCGATTCTTCATCAAAGCGATCGCCAAACAAATAGACCAGCGCGTTGCTAGCGGGGGCGACGCGTTTTTCTCCGAGAAAGGCTCGGCCTTGCATTCCATCAGGAATCTCGCCGCCGACAATACTCAGCAAAGTTGGTGCGAAGTCCACAAATGAAACCAATTCAGTTACTTTTTCGGAGGGTTTCCAAGGAGAGAGATATTGCCATCGTTCGGGAATGTGAACGATCAGCGGAACCTTGACCCCTGTGTCTTCTAGATAACGTTTCCCGCGGGGAGTGGGGCCGCCATGATCCGCAAAGTAAAACACGATTGTGTTGTCAGCTAGACCGTTGTTCTTCAACTCATCCAGAATTTCACCAACGCGACGATCCATGGACGTCATCAAGTCATGATAGATTGCTAGGTCATTGCGCACTTCTTGGCAGTCTGGCAAATACGGGGGAACGAGTACGTCACGGGGATCGACTCG
>CAITIF010000370.1 GCA_903892365.1 uncultured Pirellula sp.
GCAAACTTGGCGGCAGCAGCAGCGCTTTCAAAACGATCGTAGGTGTTGGAGCACGAGCGGCCTTGCCGCATGGTCGCCCCTCCCACCAACGCATGGAAGAAGCTCCCTTTGTTTTGATCGATTGGGGCGCGAAAGAAAATCTTGACTTGAGCGATTTAACACGGGTCATCATTACAGGCAAAACCAATTCCAAATTCCAAAAGATCTATCAAACGGTCTTAAATGCGCAAGAGGCCGCGATTCGAGCTATTCGACCAGGTGCGAAGATGAGCGATATCGATGCCATCGCAAGAACGATCATTGAACAAGCAGGATTTGGAAAGCGGTTCACGCATTCGCTGGGGCATTCGTTTGGCTTGCAAATCCACGAGTCGATTCGATTGGCCAAGGGGCAGGATCGCCTATTGGAACCAGACATGGTCGTCACTGTGGAACCAGGCATTTACATTCCCGGAGTGGCAGGGGTTCGAATCGAGGACGATGTGCTAGTCACCAAATCTGGAAATCGAGTTCTCAGTTCTTTACCAAAGCAATGGGAACACATTGCTTAGCGAATCGCACCGATGGTTCGCAGTGCCCGCTTTACAATCGAAGCCGTGTTCTTAGTGGGCGAGGCCTTCAGCCAAGTGTCGGTAACAGACCGAACCCACTCTGGCTGCGACTTGCTGGCATCATTGAGCCAATTTGCTACGGAGTCTCGGACGTATTTTGCGTCATCGGAACAAAGTGGTTCCAGGACCGGCAACCCGAGCTCCGGATTCATTTTGAGTTCGGAAATGTGTTTTGTCCACACTCCGCAGGGTCTTGTGATTTCGGACGCATACCTTCGCAAACGCTCTCGCCGGCTGCCAGTCCAAGGAACGAGCGACCGTATCGACTTCTCCACGTTGCGCGCCACATCCGGTCGCAATGCCATCCAAGCAACTTCGCGCAATCCGGGATGATCATCGTCGGCAATAGGTTTGATCCACGCTAGCTTCCGTGCAAAGGTCAGCTTCTCATCGAGACCAACCACGATGGCGGACCATTCGCGTACGATATCGCTATCGTGCGAAGTAAGCCGTTTCCAAAGATCATCGCCAACTTGGCAAACTTGGGAAAGAAACTGACTGATTGCCATCGAATGCTTCAAGGCAGACTGCCCCATCAGCTCGTCAGTCCAGATGTCTGCGGCTAGGTACTCCTTGCGGAAACCAAGCTGATGGCTCATGCGGTCCAGTAATCTTGGACGATCGACGGCAAGCCACTCCGTAAGATTTTTCGAAGGCATCAAACCGTCACTCATCGCCTCCATGACATCATTCGGGATGTCGGCGATCCTTCGAGCTGGAATTCTGGACCGCAACGATTCCACAGAATTGGCCATAATCACGGTTATCCTTTTTCGATTCGAGAAAAGAAGTCCAACTGGTCGACATCCTTACCGTGCACATCTACGGTCTCTAGGAATTCCCTTCGAATTCAGCAAACTTTTTAAAATCGCGAAGGTAGACCATGCTTTGCTTGGGGAATGCAGACTTCATAAAAAAGCCCATGCACTTCATCATCAACGTGGTAAAGCGAAATTCATTTTCGCTCTCCCATCTTGTTCGATTCTGATCTATCGCGACAAAGCGGTTCTTGACCAAGTTGAATACCCCGGGTGCGTCGTATGTCCCGTCGAATTCATCAGGCAAGTTGTTCTTGGTGATCGTCTCGATCATTTCCATGGTCCCTTTTCCAAATTGGAAGACCAACTTGGACTTGGCGCCTGGCTTCCCAGCTTCGCCGCTGAGATGCTCAAAGGAAAGCAACCCCTTTTGCCATTTGCTTAGATTGTTGGGGTTGTCGAATAGCTCGATCACTCGCGAACGCGGAAGATCAATTTCGATCTGAACTGTATAGTGCATGCTGTTGCCGTTCCCTACTTTTATTCCATACGATCGCCAGCTGCTTTCAGACGATCAACTGTTTTTGCAGCAAGTTTTGTTTACTTGCCCCGTCTTCCCTTGCGGTTGTTATTGTTGTTCCAGTTCACGGAGCGCCCAATTGCAAGCTTCGTGCAACGTATCTCCCGGTTGACCGATATACTTGGTGAGAGTTCCCGTTGCTTCTTTGTCTCCCATTCGGCCAAGCGCGATCGCGGAAACAAAACGAATCTCTAGCAACTCCGGTACGACGGGTGCCATGTCGTTCACTCGATCCTCCAATTGCTTTCGGAGATCTGCATTGGATTGATTAGCATAGAGTTTTCCAATTGCCCAGATTGCCGACAATCGCGTACGGCTGGGCAAGCGTTTGAGACCGTCTGCTTTGGGAATAAAAAGCCGCAGCAACGCATCCGCTTCCTGAAATTTTTGTGATCCAAACGCTTCTAGCAGGAAAGAAACTCGTTGTTCGTCCGTTTCCAATCGTTGCATGGGCGATGTGGGCGACATGACTTTGTCTGTCCAGGATTGAGCGTGTACTCGCATCGCCTCTAAGGTGTCCTTATCTCTAGCGAGGATGCTTAAGGCCCATGCGGCACGAATACTCACTTCGGGTTTTGGGTGTTCCAAGAGCTTCAGCAAATCTTTTTCACGAGACATGTCCTTCAACTCAACGATTAAAATAGCTGCTTGCTCAGCGGCCTCAAACTGCGGTGCCGAGATGGCTTGCGAAATGATCTTATCGACCAGTTTTCGAAACTCGGGTTCTTGAGATCGTCGTAACAATTCTTTCCGAACTTGTCGGCGAATGGATGGTATCTCGTCAGCAAGACGTCGTGCCAGGAGCAAAAAGCTGGGCCTGTCTTCAAAGCTCTCTAAAAAAGTAACGGCGGATTGGCGAACTCCACTTTCCGTTTCTGAAACCAGATCTTTCGCAAGCTCGCGTGCTTCGGCTCGGTCCATCTTGCACAGGCTCTCGAAGGCCGCTTGTTTCGCAACGCCGTTTCCATCCTGCACGATACTGCGAAGCGCTTCTACAGCAGCTTCTCCTTGATGCTGTGCTAGCACTAGAGCTGCTAGATAGAAGCGTTGTTCGTACTTGGATGCGATCAGCTCCTTGGCAAGGTCCAGCTGTCCATTGGTCGAAAGCTTCCCAAGTGTTCTGGCAGCACGCACCATCACAGGTCCACTGCCCCGTTGCTTTCTAAGGTAAGACCGAAGGAGTTCTAAATCTGTCTCTTGGCCGCAAACAGCCAATCCATCAAAAGCGCGAGCCAAGTCGCTGGGAGCGGCTAGATTCGATTCAATCACCGATCTCCAATGTGTTAAGCCAACAGAGGATTTCACACGAATCAACGCCTCTTCGATGCATGCTCGCGATTCAGCATCCTTCTCTGCAAAGGGCCA
>CAITIF010000371.1 GCA_903892365.1 uncultured Pirellula sp.
AGCACAACAACCAGCATCGCAACCAGCCCCACCGTTCCAGAAACCAGTACGCCAAGCAAGAAGTTTTTGGGGCTTGCCAGTCCAATCATCGCCCCACATGCAGCCCCAACCAGCCCCCAGCCGACTCCAATACTTGGGTCTGGTAAATGACCACCTGCGACAGCAAGAAATGCGAGCAAGCTGGTCAGTGCAGACCAAAACGCCACATCGGCCCACCGGCCAAATGCGATTCCGACGAGCGCGGAACACAGGACAACGAACAGGAGATAATAGCCAAGCAACCACAACCCGTCGGTCCCCAAAGATCGAGCGTGTGCCAAAAGAAACGCGCTAGCCACCATCAACCAAAAGAGGGTTGAGAGGCGTACTTGGCGTTGGGCTGACTGAGATTCTAAAGCCTGGTCCATCGGAGAGTCCTCGCTCGATTGGAATGGTCTTTGATAAAGCACCCTGTGTCATTCTACGCAAGAAGCAGAATCCGGTTGGAATATTCACAGATTCTCGCCTAAATGGACTAAGGCCCATGGCGACAAAAAGCAGCCGCAATCCGCCGCGTTGCGGCTCAATGCGACTACGCGAAATGCGATTACATCATGACGAGATGCGATGGTTGATTGGCTAATTTGCTGAGTAGGTCGAGTCCCAACGGGACGACATGTGGTAGCCATGAGCGTGAGCCAAATGGCACTCACTTTGCAGTTTGCGCAAGCCAATTACTGAGCCGCGGGCGCTAGCCGCGTTACGGTATCCCTGACAAATACGGTTGTCGCGGCTAGTGCCCGCGGCTCATTTCGAACAAAGTGAGTGCAATTGGGCGTGAGCACAATGCCATCTACCTTCAAGCTTTGAATATCGAACACCGAATAAGGAATGCCGAATGACGAAGTGGCGTTTGTATTCCTTGGGATTTCGACATTCCTTGTTCGAAATTCGATATTGATTTTGGCTGGTTAAGGACAAAGGAGATGCCATTGAACGTGAGCCCATGCTTCGGGCTTGGAAAGAAACCTGACCTTCAAACAAGCTAGGAAAAAACGCTTGGAAGCTTCGTTTGGGTTGGAGTCTTATCATCCTGCGCGAGCTTATGCGACGCTAACGATAAACAAACATACATCAATTCCCCTGGGTGATTTTCCTCAAAATTCGGACCCTAAAATGCTTTCGCTTTACAATAGACGTGCCGGATGCCTTGGGTCCCATCGCTAACGGTTGAGACCAAGCTGCATGCGGGGGACCGATAGCATGTTGAAAATGATTGGAGGGATATTGAAGTGAATAAACTGATGCACGACGACGGCTACCAAAAGCTTGTGAGCCGAATATCGGATGTTTACACGACGGGGCGAGTTCGAGCAGAACAGTCCGTGAACGTTCACATTACCGAAACCTATTGGCAGATCGGCCATGACATTGTCGAATTCGAGCAAGGCGGCAAGGTCCGAGCCGAATACGGCAAGGCGTTGCTCGAAACTCTAAGCCGTGACCTAACTCTTCTTCACGGCAAGGGTTTCAGCCGTAGCAACTTGGTTCGCATGCGTCAGCTTTACATCGAATTCCCAATAAGTGCGAAGCCTTCGCACTTATTGGGCTGGTCTCATTACGTGGAACTATTAAAAGTCCAAGATCCGTTGGAACGCAGCTTTTACGAGCGACAAGCAATCCGTGAGAAATGGTCCGTTCCGGAGCTTCAGCGGCAGAAGAAATCGTCACTTTTCCTCCGCTTGGCGGTTGGCAAAGACAAGGAGGCAATACTCAAGCTCGCGGCTGATGGGCAGGTCATTGCTCAGCCGACGGACTTGCTGCGAGACCCCTTTGTATTTGAGTTCCTGAAGATATCCGAGCCGCATTCGCTCTCCGAGACAAATATCGAAGCCCGACTGTGCGACCAACTGCAACCATTCCTGCTCGAATTGGGCAAGGGCTTTACGTTCGTCGGACGCCAATACCGCATTACGCTCAGCAATACTCACTACTATGTCGATCTGGTGTTCTATCACCGCATTTTGCGTTGCTTTGTATTGATCGACCTGAAGCTGGACGACGTGCAACATTACGACATCGG
>CAITIF010000372.1 GCA_903892365.1 uncultured Pirellula sp.
AATGCGTGACCGTTCTGAGCAACCGTATAGAGAGTATCGCCTAAGGTTAGATGAGATTTAAACGCCTCGATGTCTCGGTTGGTGATAGCCGCAAAATGCGATTTCAATGCAGAGTCGAAGTCTGGTTTCATGTAAGTCGGAGCTTTCGAATAGAGTTGAAGGAAACCCATTGCGGAAGCCATCGCGATAACGACGACTCCTCGCGAAATTCTGAGATATGCTCGATGAGCGCTAAGAAGGTTTGCTGAGTCGCGTCTTCGGCATCCTGGGTTTGTTGGAGAATCCGATAAGCAAGCCCATAAACTCTCGGCTGAAGCTTGGCGACGAGCTGTTGAAACGCCGCAAAATCGCCCACTTTGGCGCACTGAAGTAAGCCAGTATCTGTGGGTTCAGCCAGTAGTTGACTCTCCATTTTGCCATCCTAATCAACCGCAAGGAAATGATGGCTCGAATCTAAATTCCATTTTCGAGCCGAGAGCATTATAACCTTTTCCCTTCTGGTGGCTTTATCGATCGACTCGTGCATCACAGCGTGATCTTGGAGCTCACCGCGCCACCCGTTCGTCCTCGCAAGGTTTCTCCACCTACCTGGGCTTCGATCTGATCGAGGTGATCGATACTCGCATTCATCTGAGCCAGTTTGTCGGCGTAGAGCTCGACCTTCGAGAGATCGATGTTGATCGCCCAGTAGTCTCCTGCGGGCTTGGCCGCGGCTGCGATCAGCGCACACACGGCCACCATCCCTTCCATCAACATCGAACCATAACCGATCAGCCTCAAGTCCGACTCGCTGCTGGACATCTTGGGAGTTATCCCGGAGGAGACCAATGATGGAATCCTGAACTCGCGCTGCACATGAAGACGAACGGAAAGATACCGCCGCCGAAATAGGGACCACCGCCAAAAGCGAACAACGGCCCATCGGGACATGCATTTGATACGATCTTGATTTTTCAGCTGCCATGGACTTAAATAGTGCCGAGGCACTTCATCTCGCCGCCCGGAATCTTTCATGTTGCAGCAAATCATATCGCGCGAACTTGTTTGGCTCTATCCCTGGCTCCGTAAAATGGCAGGGGCGCTGGTGGCCTTGGAACGCAAGAGCCCCACGCTTCAGCCGACTGCATTGGCCAACGAAGTCTTGGCTCGCTTGCTTGCATGGCGTGGTGAATTGTCGGGCGATACCGAAGCGTCGCTTCGAATTCTGGCGACTACGGTTGCCAAGCAAGCACTCATTGACCGTGGCCGTCGCCGAATGCATCGCCAACGCCACCTCGATCGCATGCGTTATAAGCAGCAATCATCGAGTCAAACCAGTGAACCGGGTGCGATGCACTCTCGGGTTGCGACGGTGCTGATCGCAATTGAGCAATTGGAGACCTTAGACGCAGATTTGGCTGGTTTGGTACGATTGAGGTTCTTTGAAGGACTCACGCATGAACAAGCCACGCGAAAACTTGGGTTGAGCCCTCGAACGGCAGCCCGGCGATGGGCGTTCGCAAAGGCGTTCTTGGCCGATGCCGTTCGACGCGAAGAAGAAAACGCGTGAAACATTAGAGGTCGACCCGGAACCCTTCGTCTCAATCGGTGGGTTTATTGCGCCACAATCGGAGTCGCGATGCAAACGCATCATGGACGCCTTGACGCAAGCACTGGGCACCAGCGATACCGATCGGATCGTCTGGTGTGGGATGGTACAAAAGCCTTTGAGCTTTGATTCGATACTTGATTCGCAGTTCTTTGCTGGTGCGAACCCAACGCGTGATATCGACCGGAAAACGGAGTGTCGTCCCGATCGATTGGGCATCGAACGCGAGCAATTCGACCCATTGGTCTCCCGTATCTTGACTTGAAAGGTAGAGTTCGCCCTGCCCGCTTTTGTCAAACATCGGGAACAGATGCAAACTGGGATCGAGGATTGCAAGTCCCGGAGACCATGAAGTATCCCAGGACCATTGGACTACCAGTTCTCCCCATGTATTGGATTCGGATGGACACCAGTAATGAACCACTATGGAATTATCCTCGGATCGTTCGCGCACCCATGCGATATTCTTGGTGGATACGATGGCACTCGGGTTCCTCTGGAAACTCGATACCGAGAATTCCTGATCAGGATGTGTCTTGGGGCTAGGAACGAGGGTAAGGTTGGATACCCTTGACGTTGGCCAAGTCCAATAGAACCCGAG
>CAITIF010000373.1 GCA_903892365.1 uncultured Pirellula sp.
CGGTAGAGGCCTTGGATTTCAGTAATCGGAAGACTCAAATCCAAGCTCTCGGAGCGGAGGTTTTTGGAGTGAGTTTGGACAGTGTGCAATCGCACGATGAATTTGCAGATGGTCATCAGTTAAACTTCGACATCCTGTCCGACAGCGACAAAAAAGTGACAACCGCCTATGGAGCACTCACTGAAATTCAGAACACCCCCGTTGCCAAGCGAACGACCTTCATTATTGGAACGGACGGTGTCGTCAAGAAGATCTTCACCGAGGTGGATGTTTTGATTCATGGTGAGGAAGTGGTCGCGGCCTTGCGAGCGGGTATCTGATCGCAGATTCGTCTTGATTTGTCGACCAGGATTTGGTACCCCCACCTGTTATGACTAGCACATCAGGGGCCAAACCGATAACAACGATGCACGATCCCTCGCTCGCAAGCGAGTTAGGGGACCTGAGCCAGCATTTTGCGTCTGCCTCTTTCGCTTCCTTTGCATTGCCCAGCAATGCCGCAAGTCTCGGTAAGCAAGAATCGTTGGTGGACCGTAGAAGCCCGCTACCCTTAGACAATGCCTTGGTGCAGCAGACCAAGGATCAAATTCGAATCATTGTTCAATCGATTGCTTCGCTTGCAAATTCCGTGGTGGAGCCTAGGGTGTTTGCCGACAACGCCTTGTCCAAGGTACTGCAAGCGATGGGTGCGATTGGAGCTGGACTTTGGCAACGAATGCCCGACTCAAGTTGGCGTTTGGTATCGGGGGTGAATCTCCCGCAGTTGCTCATCGCGGATATGGCGAATGACCCAACGCAGCAACATGATCGCGATCCTTCGGAATCTCATCGGCTTATCTTGGATGCTGTTGCAAACGAACGTCAACCGATCTTAATTCCACCTGGAGAGGTTTTGTTGCAACGTGACCGCCCAAGCAACCCTACTTCGGAACTGTTGATGTACGCTCCTTTGACGACACACGAGAAGCGGAGCGACTTTTGGCTCCAAGTGGTTCAGTCGCCGAGCGGGGGGCCTTCAAGCCAGCGCGGTTATTTGCGATTTGTTGCCCAGATGGCGGATCTTTTCGGAGACTACTTTAGAACCTATCGATTACGGATTTTCGAACGGGATCGGGAGTATTTCACTTTAGCGGAGCGTACTATGGATGAACTATCGACCAGTGTTCATGTAAAACGTGGCTTAGCGCAAATGATGGGATCGATTCGCGATCACGCTCAGGCGGATCATGCTTTTCTTTTGCATCGTCCGAGTCGATTTGGAAAATGGCGGGTGGTTGCTGCATCGGGTCTCATGGAGATTGATCGCCGCGCGACGGGGATTGAGCAGATCGAACGAATCGCCGCACAGTTGAATACTCAGCTTGCGGGAGGCGGAATTCTAGAGAACCAAGCACAACATGTAGTAGCCAACGATCGCGATCCAGATTTGTCGCGATTTTTTGTTACGTTTTCGGTTTCGTACACTGGCTGGGCCAAGCCGTTAAAGAGCCATCTTGAAACGCCGGGAATCACAACACCGGGCTCATTGCAACCTAAACAAGATGTTGCGGTTCTTACGATTTGGTCAGGATCGTCGAATCCCCCAGCAAATGTTGGCTCGCAGTGTTCCATGATTGCAAGGCTGGGTCTGTCTGCATTGCAGATACCCTGGTGGAAATCCGCGTTACGGGAAAGCAGTGAGGTTTCCTCCAGCGTGCGCTCAATCGTCAATCCGACCACTTGGCCACGTGTTGCCTATTGGGCGGCGGGTTTAATTCTGATGGGGTTGATACTCTCGATTCCCGTCCCGATTCGGTTACATGCCACCGCGGTTTTAGTTCCAGCGGAGCAGCAACACATTTACGCGCCGTGGGATGCTGTAGTCGAAAAGGTTCTGGTTGATCATGGTCAAGAAGTAAAAGCAGGAACGCCTGTCTTGCAGCTCCGTTCGCAAACGTTGCAGTCCGACTACGATAATCTGTTGGCTCAACAGGCACGCAATCAGCAACGTATGTCGGATATTGAATCCAAGCTGCTTCGAGAAACCGCGTTGACCTCCGCGCAACGCGATGAGTTGGAAGGAGAGCGGAAAAGTCTTGTATCCGTCCAAGCCGTGGAACGAAAGCTGATTCGACGATTCCAATCGCAACTCGACGCCATGCTGATCGTAGCCGAACTTGACGGAACGGTCGCAACCTGGAACGTCAAAAACAATCTGACCGATCGGCCTGTTCGAACCGGGCAATGGTTGATGTCGATTCATCAAGCGGACTCACAATGGATGCTCGAAGCGGTCTTGCCGGAATACAACGCACACGAGCTCAAAGAGTCGATTGCGGCCAACAACCCCGATCCGACTGCGACCATGACAGGATCCCCTGAGCAAAAGGTACACATTCGCTTCAACCAAGAGACGCTACCACGAATCGACTCGGTAGCATCGGGAGTTCCTTTGGAATTCGATGCGCATGCCAACTCCGTCTTAAGACTACGATTTGATGTCGACGGTTCTACTCTTCCTGAAAATGTTGCAACGGCAGGAGCGACAGCTAGAGTTTCAATACCGAATGGTAAAGGTCCGCTAGCCTGGGCTTTGGGCAAAGATTTTGTTCGTCGCGCTATCACTCAAATCCGACTTTGGATTTAGGGATCATTTTCACCGACCATGTCTTTTAAGAAGACAATTTTAATACAAGTGTACTCGCAAATGAACCTACGACTTACGAAGCGATCCGCCTTTTTGGTGACCGTAAGTGCCGTTGTGATGTGTTATCAGATTATAGCCCAAGAAGATTCATCGCGCGGTCAGGGTAAGCAATCCTTACGTCTCGCGGCAACAAAAGAAATAGGCTCGCTTGCCGCCGCATCGCTTCAAGTGAATGACGATTGGATGACGTTTGAGCGTTGTCCAGTCTTCACCCTTGAGAGTATCGAACTTCCCTCGCAAGAATCAGGTGTCGTTGCCTCCCTGCAGGTGACCGAGAACGATCATGTGGTCGTGAATCAGATCATTGTCAAGCTAGATACCAAAGTTGCCGAACTTGAAAAAGGCGTTGCAGGACTTCAGGCTCAGGTAGCAACCGCGGAGGCAAATGATGAAAGCGAGATCCGATTGGCAGAGGCGTTCATGGAAGAAGCGCAGCTTCAAGTCGACATCTACGAAGAAATGACCTCCAAAGGGAACTCCAGCGATTTCGATCTGCGTCAAAAACAATTAGCTCTGGCGCAATCGAAAGTTCGGATAACCCAAGCCCGAGCATCGAAGCAACAAAAAGACCTTCGAGCCAAGCTCGCACAAGCGAGTGTTTTTTTAGGGCAACAAAAAGCAGACCGATTGATTTTGAGATCTCCTATTGCTGGGACGGTTGTCAAGATTGACCATCGACCGGGCGAATGGGTACAAGCGGGGACTGCCTTGGTCAAAATCATCCGGTTGGATGAGTTGCGGGTGGATTGTTTTGTAGACATCAATCAACGCGACCCGTCGACCCTTGTCAATCAAACGGTTTCGGTCATTTCAAATCGTGGGCAGTCCGAAAATCGATTTGTCGGTAAGATCACTTCGTTTGATCCGGACGTTAGCTCAACCGGCTCGGTTCGAGTGCACGCGACGATCCAGAATCAGAAGAGCGGCGATCAATGGCTGTTGCTGCCGGGCATGACTGTTCGAATGCAGCTTGCGAATGTTCGAACGCCATGATTGCCGATCTACCTGAAACGCTAGGGTACCGGTTGAGACCGGACATTCAATGGAAGGCGATCTTAGATAGCCAGGCTTTGGAAAAGACTTGGATAGCTTCCGATCCACTGACTCGCAGGCTTTTTCGCTGCGGTGATCATGAGTATCAAATTCTGCAATGGATCAACGGATCAGCCACGACCGAACAAATCATCGATCGGTTCCAAGATCAATTCCGACCGCGTCGTATTGAGCCTTCTGATCTCAAAAATTTGATAGAGCGATGCGTTGGTGCCGGAATCCTTCGTTCTTCCAATCCACGGAGACTTTTAGCGAGCGATACATCGTTCCAGCTGTTTCCCCAACTCCAGTCCGAAGATACTGATGGAGCATCTCAACTGACCTATCCAAGAATTCCTGCCGGCTTGAAACAAAATGCTTCAACGCAAGCGATTTCTGGCACCACAATGGCATCGGACTTCTTTCGATGGCTGGCGAGCACCATGTCCAAGTGGATGCAATGCCAAGTGCCGTTGGTGAATCCAGATCGATGGCTTGGGCCGATGGCTCGTTGCTCTCATTGGCTTTATTCGAAGACAGCCGTTGTCTTTTGGTTGATGCTTGCGACCATGGCACTGTGCTTGCTCGTTTTGCAATTCGATCGATTTTTTTCCGAGCTTCCAAGTTGGAACTCGCTTCGATCACCAGGACTATTGATTGGCTTTGGGATCCTGTTTGTGGTAACTCGTTTGATTCACGAATTGGGACACGCCATCGTTTGTAAAAGGCATGGTGTTAGTTGTAAGGAGATGGGGGTTTTGATGTCCTTTGGGATGATGTGCCCCTATGTTGACATCACAGACGCTTGGAAATTACAGGATCGCTATGCGCGCATGAGCATTGCTATCGCGGGTATCTACAATGAGATCCTGGTAGCATCGCTGGCCGTGTTGGTATGGGTAGGGACACATCCTGGTTGGCTTCACACAACGGCTTTACAAGTATTGCTTGTCTGCTCCGTCACGACTCTGGTGTTCAATGCGAATCCACTGATGAAATATGACGGATACTTTCTGCTTTGCGATTGGCTGAACATTCAGAACTTAAGAGAACGTTCTTTCGAGGCATTCGACGATTTGCTTGGTCAGGCCGGCTCGCGACATTCGCCATGGAATAGCATAGGCTTGATATTCTATTTTTTCGCATCGTCGATCAATCGTGTGGTCATTTCCATTTCGGTGGCAGGAATGGTTTATGCCCTCGCAAGGCAATGGCAAGTAGCTGGATTGGGTGTCGGTCTGATTGTCGCTTATGCGATTTGTTCGATGATTGTCGGTTTAGCATCGTGGCCGAGGAGCCTTGATGGGAGCAAACCACTGGGGAAACGTGCGACCGCCTTGGGCTGGATCGCCGTGTGCTTGTTGATCACCTGGATAATTCATGAGCCACTTCCGAACCGAGTCGCTGCCCACGGTTCCTTTGGATCCGGAAAGCGATATCCAGTGTACGCATTAACTCAAGGGCGTTTGGTGGACATGCTTCCGTCGGAGAATTACAGCAACTTGTCCGTAGGGTCCCCGTTAGTCTCGCTCGTGAACGAATCGTTGGAACGAACCGTTTTGGATTTGGAGGGGAAGTTGGCGAAAATGGATGCCCAGCTTTCTACTTCGGAACGGGTCGCGTACTTTCAAGATGAAGCGGGCGGAACCATTCCTCTGTTGAACGCTCAGCGGGAAGTGATTCGCCGTCAGTTGGAGCAGAAGAGCCAAGA
>CAITIF010000374.1 GCA_903892365.1 uncultured Pirellula sp.
AACCGTTCAGGTGACACCACATGCGGTTGCATCATCGATGGAGTGAAATAGGAACTGTTGGAAGCGATGATCGTCGGCCAGTCCAATCGCTTGGAGTAGCTTTGCAGGATGCGACGCTTCAGCGAAAACTGTTCGCTAACGGACTCCAAAACAAGATCATACGGTTCCTTATTGGTTTCCAGCAAACCATCCAACGAAGTAGCGACACTCAATCGTTTCGATAACTGCTCCGATGATAGATTGGGCCAGAAGCCTTGTTCGAAGAAACTAAGCCGTTGCGATTCGATCCAGTCCAAGGACATCTTCGTTGCATGTTGGTTGCTATCGATCAACGTCACATGCAGTCCATGTGCAACCATCTGGCCCGCAATCTGGCGTCCGGTCCATCCCGCACCCACAATGAGGACACGTTCGATGGGTTGCCAAGCGATGCTACTTGCGGAGGGAGAATTTACGTTCGATTCGGGGTGTGAAGCCATGGCTGTTGATGATGCTCGCACAGTTGCAGTAATTGCTCGGCCGCCAACGCGGCCTTCTGCTGGGCATCATACCATGCTTGCTGTTGATCGAGCAGGCGACTTAGACGCTCCTGACGTAGCCCCTGCGTGATCTCAAAAACGGGGGCCGGCTTTCGGACAATGCGAGTCTGAGGCTCCTCCAGATCACTGGTTGCATATCGAATAACTTCATGCTGGGAATCGCTTGGACGAAGGGTTGGCTTCCTTGGCCCGGTAGAACTACCCGAATCCATCCGAAGATTGCGATCTCCTACAACGGAACGGCCAAGAATAACGTCGATAGAACATGGGTCGCAATCAAAGGAACTTGATCGCGAAACAGTGCCATGTTCTCCCAGAATCGTTTTGGTCGTCGCTATTTCCATTTATTCTTCGGTGGAACAAAAGAGTCGATAGCGGCGAGCTCGTTTCCTCGCGAGGTTGCTCCAAAGCGAACCCCTAATTCATTAATCTTGTTGGCGGCTGCCTCCAGTTGCTCACGGTTGTTCAACTTGAGTGCGACGCCTTGAGCAATCTGAATGATTTCAGCAAGGATCGGCTGATTGACTTTTTCTTGAGCGGACTTCAGCCGCTCCAACGATCTCGCCGTTCGCTGCGCGGAGGTAACTCCGAATGTCGCTTTCTCTGTCGCCTTGGAAGTGGCTCGCATACTGAACTCAAGATCAGCGATCATCCCAGCTAGGAACATCGTGCGAAGTCGAGCTGGACTTTCTTCTGCATTGGCTTTTCCATCGGTTCGTACAAAATTGTGACGAACCGTCCCTTGCGACCAGCTGACAAATTCAAAATCAAGACTGCCTGCATTGTGCCCACCGACATTGACAAGCTTTTCGTCGGGAACAGTATGGCATCGATAACAGCTTTGCGCGATCAAATACACATTAACGGGGTTTCGCATCCCATTTTGAATGCTGGTCAGGAACCGTTGATTGCGATGCTCAGGTGTTTCCTGGGCTCGAGTCACCGAAGGTCCACCGTAGTCGTTGTGCACAGCTACCCAATCTTGAGCAGATCCATGACATGATTCGCAAGATACACCCGCAATCGCCTCAAGTCGGTTGTCGATTTGGTCCATCGTATAATGACATTGGATGCAATTGGATTCGCTTTTGAAGTCGCTGATGCCAAGCTTGTTGGCTATCTGCTGAGCTTCCGGTTTTCGATGCAGGGTTAAGAACGTTTCGTGGTGCGGGGTTCGCTTCCAAGTCTGCACTTCGGAGGCATGGCATTTTTCACAGCTTTGGTAGCCAATCACTTTGTGTGGATCGATGGCTACTTGCCAATTTGCGTCGCGCGGATCGACTTTATTGGAGGTGTTCGGCGCCATCCCTGCAGCGAGCGAAATCATCAATAAACCGATTCCAGTCATCACGAATCGAGTCTTGGTTGGTTTGGCTAAAATCGTCCAAAAGGTTTGGGGCTGAATTGGAATCATCGCGATTTGCTATTGGATATAAGGAACGGGCTTACGTTGTGATCGGGTGCTGGCAATGCTCTTGCATACGCCGATCCTTCGAAACCTAAGCCACAGCTTGCAGCCGAGGCGGGAAAATCTCATAATCGCTGCCAATTGCCGAGTCCGAAGTCAGTGCATGATCGTTACAAACGGTTCAACCAGAACGGGACTATTCCGCGATTTGCCTACACTACGGCTCCAATCACGTTCTTCCATCTCCGAATGAAAATGCCCGAAACGAACCAAAAACCTACTTGGTGGCCTGAGTGCATCGTCTCGGGCGGACAGACGGGCGTGGACCGAGCGGCTCTGGACCTGGCGATCGAGCTTGGTATTCCACACGCAGGGTGGTGCCCCAAAGGGCGAGTCGCAGAAGATGGACCCATTGACGCCTGCTATCTTCTGAAAGAACTGGACAGTTCGAATTACGCCGATCGAACTCGAAAGAACATTCTCGATTCGGACGCAACCCTGATTCTTTACAACGGCGAGCTCCAAGGGGGAAGCTACTTGACGGCGCGGTTCGCAATCCAACAAAGCAAACCTTGCTTGAAGCTACGTCTTTCCCATCCAGGTCGTAAGCAACGCGTTCGAGAATGGCTTGAGACACACCAAGTCAAGCGACTCAACGTGGCTGGCCCCAGAGCGAGCAAAGAGCCCATGATCTATCAACGCTCCCTGGATTATCTTCGCAAGCTGTTCCAAGACTCCGTTAGCTAATTCAGCGTTAGCTAATTCAGCCCAAGAGCTGAAGCGTGTCGATTAAGCCTTCGATGTTGTAAGGCTTGGCTACCATCAGATCTGCACCCTTGGATTGCAGGTCGTTCCATCGGTCCCAATGGGGAAATCCGTCCACCACCACTTTGATGCTCTGCGGAAATTGATCGGTAAGCCCAACTAAAGTTTTCTCGAACCGATCGCTAACCGACGAACCGTCCAGTCCCTTGGTGGACTTGTTCAAGGTGTACTTCAGTGGCGGTTTTGCTAAGTCGATTACGATCCAATCAGGTTCAATCCAAAAGTCGGTTTGGTCTGGGGCAGCACATACGGTTTGAATGTGATGGCGACCCAAGGCATCGACCCATAGCTGCTTGGTTTCCATTTGATCCACCACGACCAGAGCCAATCGAGGCTTGGTTCCTTGTTTGGCCCGTTCTCCCTTTGCGATCGTCATCGAATCGATCCATCGTTGCACCCGAAGGCTTGGCTTTCTTCCTTGTGAAGAGTTCGCTTCTGGGGAAATTTGCTTGAACGAAGATTCCATAAGAGGTGCCAATTGCCCAAGCCATGGCAGCAACCGATCATGAAGCTCGTACCAGTAAAAAGTATTCCAAGCGTCGGGCAAAGGATGTGTTCGCCGATGGCCGGACCAGTCCGTTCCTAGCACCAAACCCCAGGGAAGCATGGATTGCGAAGTTGTCTCCGTCGACGCGTGCTTCAGGTCTAAGGAGCGAATAAGGTCTACGGTGGCATCGGTACGATGATCGCTGGCAAACAAAAGCAATGCCGTCGCATCATGGTCCCCTGTGTCTCGCGAACCAGAATGATCTTCAATCCATTTCGCAATGTCTTGCTGTCGCAAAACAACGACGTCACGAAAATGTTCCAGCGTCCATCCCCAACAATCATGAGTTGGACCGTACCAGCCAATCTCAATCGATCTTGTCATTATTGAACCGAAGATTGAGTCAGTTCGAGTTCTGCAGACCGAATGATGTCGATCGCTTCGGAGGCTGAGGCGGCCGATCGCAACATAGTCAAAAAGACCTCGTCGGTAACTAGTCGCGCAAGCCTTGCTAAAATTCTCAGGTGCACTCGATCGTCGGTGGAGCAGATTAAAAAGAAAACGTCGGTCAAATGTCCCGATGCATTGCCGAAGGGGATTGGCTGAGTCGAAATACCCAAAGCCACCAAAGGCTCCGCCAAGATCGATGTCTGAGGTCTTCGAGGGTGCAGAAGTGCCACCCCATTTTCCAGGGCGGTTGGATGAAGATCTTCACGGGCTGCGACTGCTTCCGCCATTACGGCGGGATCCCAGAGCAAACCGGTCATCGAAGCCAATTGACACATCTCGCGAATCACAGAGCCGCGGGTTCTTGCAGGCAACGGAATTTCGATTGCAAGAGGCGACAAGAAGTCGCTCAGCATCGCTCGATCGTCAACCGAGACATCGATGTTTTTCTCCAGAACTTTCTCCATCCGCTCCAATTCCTGAGCGTCGCTAAGACCGATCTGTTCTTCGAGCCAATGATGGATCTCGGATTCAGAGAATCGCCAATCGCCGTTGACTTTGCGCCCCGGAATCTTACCTCGCACCGCCATCTTATTGACCTGAGCAGGTGTGATGTGAAGGTACAAAGCGAGTTGGTCTGTATCTAAGTCTTTGCTAGCCATGGAAATTTGTCTGGTAAAATCAGCTGCCTCGCTGGGAAGCTTTCGAATGCAAACAACACAATGTAGTAGCCGCTCTAGTCGAAAGAAACCCGAAAATCGTTAATTTTCGCAGCTTGTCCCATGCAAATCCAGGCAATCCATCAACACCGCTTGAGGCGTCGGACTAAAGATCTTCGAAATGATCGAATAAAGACAGTTGCACCAAGCCGGAAGCGTTTTTTCGCTTCGGCAAGGGATCGCGATTCTTTCGGGATCCATGCTTTGTAAACACTCGTTTTGCGTCATCGACCGCAGCGCCCGTTTGACGAATCGCAAATATCTTCTCTCGTGCCGATTTGTATGCCTGTCGATGATCGACAATGGGCTGGGGGTAGTCTTTGCCAATCTCACATCCATATTTTGACTGGATGTCCATCGGCATCCGGTGCGGTTCCGCCAGATATTCGTTGGGAACTTGCCCTAGTTCCGGAACGTATTGCCGAATGAAAACGCCAGTCGGATCGTGGTCGATCACTTGTTTCGCTGGAGAGTAGATGCGGATGGTGTTAATGCCGGTCGTGCCGGATTGCATCTGGCATTGCGAGAAATGAATTCCTGGCTCGAAGTCCAAAAAATGCTTCGCTAAATGCACGGCTGTAGGACGCCAATGAAGCCATAAGTGATTGGAGGCGAACGAAACCAGCATCGCTCGCATTCGAAAATTGATCCAACTTCTTTGATGCAGTGCCCGCATGCATGCGTCGATCATTGGATAGCCTGTCCTGCCCTCCTTCCAGGCTTCAAATCGCTCCTGATTAAAATCATTCTCGCGAAGTCCGTCGTAGACACGGCTGATGTTCTGCCTCTCCGCTTGTTTCCTTGTCTGTCTTTCTGTCTGTTTCTCTGTCTGTCTCTCTATTTGTCTCTCTGCCGGTGTCTTTGATTGTCTCTCTGTCGGTCTCTCTGTGTCTCTGTCTCTGTCTCTGTCTCTGCCTCTTCCTCTGCC